>JAEYWQ010000284.1 GCA_023428885.1 Bacillota bacterium | reverse complement strand
GGGTTACAGAGGTGCCAGAAGTAAGCAATATAGAGTAGCTAAGCAGTCCGTTATGAGAGCTTTAACATCCGCTTTCGCTGGACGTAAAGAGAGAAAGAGACAGTTCAGAACATTATGGATCGCTCGTATCAATGCAGCAGCAAGATTAAACGGTCTTTCTTATAGCAAATTTATGTATGGCTTAAAGTTAGCAGAAGTTACTGTAAACAGAAAAATGTTAGCAGAATTAGCAGTAAATGACGCTGCTGGTTTCAAGGCATTAGTTGATGTAGCAAAAGCTAAACTTGCTTAATTCATTGACAATAAAGCAATACGGAAACATATCGAGATATCAGTATGAGTTTCATACTTGATATCTCTTTTTTAAAGCTCTTCTAATGTAATTCTAACTTGAATAACCCCCATTTCTGACGTAATATATGTAATATAAAGGTAAACGAAATAGTAACTATCAAGAGACTTGAATATAAGGATTAACAGTTACATGAATGAGAGTTTACATAATATTACGGTGGAGGTTAAGCAAGAATTGATAGCTTAACAAAGCTGATATCATAGGAGGTTATATGAGAAATAGGATATCTAGTGTTCTGTGGGGATTTTTCTGGATTGCTTTGGGCTTAACGATTGCAGGAAGTGCATTTAATTGGTGGGATATAACATTTTTCTTTCCAGGATGGTGGACATTGTTTATTATTGTTCCTTGTGCTATTAGTATCATTAGCCATGGACTCGGGAATTTTGCTACGATTGGGTTAGCAGTTGGTATATTGCTTTTGTTAAATTGCCAAGGAATTGTGTTAGATGAAGCATTTCGTAAATTATTGATTCCAATGATTCTGGTCTTAATTGGTATCAATGTGATTATCAAGAACCTATTCAATGGCAGTGCAAATGTGAAGGTAGCCTATGGAAAGGAAGCATGCCATGCGGCTACATTCAGTTCTAATCGCGTGATAGTTCCAAACATGAAGTATGACGGTGGAGAATTAGATGCTATCTTTGGTGGAGTTACAATAGATTTACGAGGAGCAATCATTGATGAAAATATTATCATAAATGCTACTTCAATTTTTGGAGGTATTGATATTTATCTTCCAAATCACGTGAAAGTGAAAGTTAATTCTACCTCCTTCTTTGGCGGAGTAGGCAATAAAGTGAGAAGACAGACACATGATGGTTGTCCAACTGTTTATGTAAATGCGATCTGTATGTTTGGAGGTGTAGATATCAAATGAGTCCAACACAAAAAGTAATTAAATATGTTGCTATGGCATTTGCAGTAGGGTTGATAGTAACAATCTTATCAAGTATCTTATTTGTGGTTACAGGAATAAGCCAAAGTAATCGCTTATTTACAAGAAAAACAGACTATATTGATTTTACAAAAGAGTTTAATGGGGTTAGGAGTTTGGATATTACTAATTATTCTGGCAAGATTTATGTACAGTCCAGTAATGTTGATCAGATTATTGTAGAGGCCAAGAATGTACCAGAAAGCTTAACCGCTGAGATAACAGAGGATCATACTTTATTAGTCGAGGATCGTAACCATGATAACTTTATTTTTTCATTATGGTTTCTTGATTCATTTGATGATGAAGAAAGCAAGATAACTATATTAATTCCTAGAGACATATTGTTTGAATCCGTTGAGTTTGATAATGGATCAGGATCTATGGAAGTCTCTGGTATTCAGACTAAGAGTTTTTACTTAGACGGTGGCTCTGGCGGTATTGTGATCAGTGATGTTATCTCTGGGGCTGCAGAGATATCTTCTGGTTCTGGTACTCTTGCAATGGATAATGTAAGCATAGAAAATGGCAATATTAATACTGGGTCAGGATCTGTTAGAATCACAAACGGTGTATTTTCGGACACAGAATTTGATACGGGATCGGGGTCTTTTAGTTTTGCTGGAGCTTTAACTGGTGAGAACAGTATCAACAGTGGCAGTGGAGCAATTCTGATGGAACTTAAAGATAGCGTTGATAATTACGATTTGGAAATTGACTCAGGTTCTGGTGGAGTTTGGATTAATGGGGTAAAAGTTGATGATGAAAATATACAGAATAATCATGCTGAGAATGGATTGTCAATAGAAAGCGGATCTGGGGACATTACAATAAATTTTGCAAAATAAGTAAGAGAATATGACAAATCCATTAAAATGTAATAAAACGTAACACAAATTTAATTGCCTTTTGTGTTCTCATGGTATAGTATATGGTAAAGAGATACAAGTTAGCCATCAAGAGGGAAAATGGGACATATTAGGAGGATACATGATAAAGAGCGAGAAACCATTTAAGCATAAAGTTGTCAGAGGTTTCGTACTTGGAACTATGTCAGTTCTGCTACTAATGGCAGCAGGATGCAATAAGAAGGATACTACAACTATTATAGATGATGCCATTATTACACCAATTTCCACACCAAGTGAAAAACCAACGATAATCCCGACACCGATTGCTATCACACCAGCACCAGGAGTTACAATTACTCCTACCCCTGCACCAACAATAGAACCAACGCCAACTCCAACAATTCTCTTAACGCTAAAACAAGCAGAGGGGAAACTGAAAGAGAAGATAGATACATCAAAGTATACCTATGTATTGTCTGATGATAATTTAAATATTGAGGGTAAAGTTTATTATATCTATGTGATATTTGAAAACGGAGTTGAATTACAACCAGCGGTGATTGTGAATGCAGAAGACGGTACTTTATCACTTTATGATTCTGATGGGAATGTGACGGCGTTTACCAAGTTCCCAGTGGATAAGACAGAAAGTCTTGACAGTGACGATCTCGAGATTACGCAAGCTTCTGCTCTTGAAATCTTAAAGAAGATAACCAAGGAAAAGTTAGGATTGCCGAATAATTTATCTCGTTATACGATAGTAGCAGATGAATGGACTACAATCGTTGATGGTGATGTGTGCTATTGTTTTAACGTGTATGAAGGAAATGAAGAGGGCCAGCTGGCAGGTCGTTATTATGTGTCGACAACTGGGAAATCAATTTACAGACAGGATGAGTTTGGAGATTTTATTAAAATTAATTAACTAATTAAGGTGATGATGCTTTTGAGTGTCATCATCTTTTTGCTATATGCGCGAAAGCATAATGATCAGATGACAGGTGGACTGCAAATCTGTCTGCCTGTCATCTTCAGACTTGCTTACATAAGCGATGCCCCACATTAGCCGGAGACGTTATTCTTAGTTGAAAAGATTGTCGGTAAATGGTATAATTATTAGAAAAGTCTGACTAAATACTATGTGAGGTATGGGTGGAGTCATGAAGGAAAAGATCGATCAATTGGCAAAGGGAATATTCAAATATGAGCAGCCTAAACTCCTCTTATCGGAGGAGTTTATTGATATTACCGTAGAAAGTGGCAGTACTTATCAAGGCTCATTTACGATATGCAATGAAGAAGGATCGAGAATGAAAGGAGTTCTTTATTCCTCCTCCCGCTTACTTTCCTTGGAAACGGATAAGTTTATTAGCGAAAAAGCTAGTATACGGTATCATTTTATCGCTGATTATTTGAATGCTGGGGAAGAGTTTCATGAAGAAATCAGTATTATTACAGATTGTGGTGAAATTAAGATACCAGTGACGGTTATTGTTGAAGAACCTTACTGTGATAGCTCACTTGGTAAGCTAAAGGATATGTTTCATTTCGCAAATCTGGCTAAAACTGACTGGGCAGAAGCAAAGCAAGTATTTAAGTCTGAAAAGTTTCGGAAAATTATTGAATATTACGATAAGCAGTATCTACCATTATACCAAGGTTTAGTTAAGTCTAGTTCGATCAGCCAAGCATTGGATGAGTTTTTGGTAGCAACGAAAAAAAAGCTTGCTATTACAATTAGAGTTGATAAGACACATTTGACTTATGAAGCAGGACCTTATAATTTCATGGACAAATTAGTTTTAAGTAAAGAAGGTTGGGGATATTGTGAGTTACGAATTAGCACCACAGCACCATTCTTGGAACTAGAACGTAAGATTGTATGGGCTGATAATTTTGTGAATGGCTTATGTGATGTTAATTTCCTTGTGAAGACAGAGAGAATGAAGGAAGGACATCACTATGGAAGTATAAGAATTGAGACAGTAAGCCAGTCTATGTGCGTTGAGGTTGATGTTTCCTGTCACCGCAAGCAGAATCAGAACCATATTGAAGTACATAAATTTAAGCAGAATACCGCTTTACTGCTTAAAAATTATCTGGATTTTCGCTTTAATCGCATTCAAGCTTCTAAATATGTCAGTGAGGCTGAAGCCTTATTATTAAGTTTGTTAGTGAATAGTCAGGATAAGAAGGATTATAGTCTTTACCAGCTACATCTTCAATTGATCTCTGGTCGTGAACCTGCAATTCAAAATTCTTTCTCAAAGCTAGAAGGACAAGCTGAATGGTTACATCAGACCAATGAAGTGGATTATGCTCTTCTACAATATTTACGAACCTTACAAAAGAAATCAAATGCAGATATTTTTTTAGCATGTGAAGAAATTCGAGAGATTTTTAAACGGAATCCAAAAGAATTTCTTTTATTTTGGTGCCTACTTTATTTGGACAAACAATATGAGAATAATCCAAGCAAAAAGTATGAGGATATTAAGGAGCAATTTGAGCTCGGTCTTCGTAGTCCTTTGATCTATTATGAAGCAGTTGCTTTGATCTTAGAAGATTCATCCTTGTTAAGATCAATGGATTTATTTGAACAACAATTACTGGCATTTATGATAAGGCAGAAGGTATTGACCAAAGAAATTGCATTGCAGGTTGCTTATCTCATTGGAAAGGAACGCATCTATCATAGAATAAATCTCTGGATTTTACGGGCGATCTATGAGGTGTTCAAATTAAAAGAAGTCTTGCAGGGTATCTGTAGTTTACTTATTCGAGGACATCAGCGAGCAAGGCAATACCATAGATATTTTGAACAGGCAATCAAAGAGCAGTTAAGACTCACTGAGCTTCCAGAGTATTATGTCTATACCTTAGATGAAGATGAGTATGTAATGCTTCATCCTGCGATTATCACCTACTTTACTTATAATAATTCTCTCCCAGAAAAGAAACGCGCGTTTTATTATGCATGTCTTCTTGAGAATGGGAAATCAAATCCTGAAATCATCACGCAGTATCGTAAGGAAATCATTGAGTTTATTAGAGATCAATTGCTCAAGCAAAACCATAGTTTACATTTGTCCTATTTGTGTGATAATTTCATTACAGAGGATATCCTGGATGTAGAGTTAGCACAGGCGTTACCTGCTATTACATTTCAATACCTTCTAACTTGTAACAACATAAAAATTAAGAGTGTAGTTGTGGTTCATCAAGAGCTGACTTTAGAAGAACAGGTACCTCTTGTTGATGGCAAAGCCATTGTACATCTGGTTACTGATAATGCTCACATCTACTTATTAGATCACAGTAATCAACGTTATTATCTGACGGTGGGCTATGGACTTCGAAAAATCTCTCACCTGGAAGATAAATATGTTAAGCTGTATGAATTAGCTCCTGAGGATGTAAAATTATCCTTATATCTAGCAGAGAAAGCACAATATTATCAGAAGTTTGACGAACATGCGATAGAGCTGAGGAAGAGAGTCGCTTTGATAGAAGAACTGACTAGCGAGTTTCGTAAAGATTTTATACAGACCTTAATTTACTATTATTATGATAATTTCGAAGGTGAGATTCTAGAAAATTATCTGTTGAAGATTGATTTACGAACCATTGATCGAAATAGTCGTAATAAGATGATTGAGTTTATGATTATTCGAGATTTATACAATAGTGCTCTAAAGGCTATGACGGAGCTTGGTTATGAGGGTGTTGAACTACGCCGTCTTTATAAGTTGTGTTCGAGACTGATTTCCAATGCTGATGGGGTATTAGAAAAAATTGATATCTTAGTGGACATTACTTACTATGTATTTGTACATGGAAAATACGATACCTTTACTCTGGAATATCTCAACAAATACTATTATGGTACTACAGGTGATATGTTTGAGATATGGAAGTGCTGCAAAGAGAAGGATATTGATACTTCAGATTTAGAAGAGCGTCTTCTTGGGCAGATGTTATTTGCAGAAAGCTATATGAGTGATGCAAAATCAGTATTTATGAGTTATTACCGTAGCGGTGCCAACCACAAGTTGATTCGTGCTTATCTATCTTTCTACGCATATAAGTTTCTTATGAAGGGAAGGAGCCCTAATCCGGAGATTTTTGAAGTAATACGTCAGGAATTAAGTTATGAAGATAATGAGATAGCTTTGCAGGCATTACTTAAATTTTACTCCTTGCAAGATCAGTTGACGGATAGTGAAGTTAATTTTATTGATTATAACTTAAGTGTGTTTGAACAAAAAGGAATATTACTGCCTTTCTATCAGGACTTTAGAAAGCACATGAGAATACCTCAAGCCATGTATGATAAATACTATGTGGAATACCGTACGGACCCAAACCGTAAGGTAATGATACATTATTTCATTGAAGGAAAATATGTGCAGGATTATGTACAGGAAGAAATGATAAACGCCTACTATGGAATCTATGTGAAAGATTTCATCCTATTCGCCAATGAGACCTTGCAGTACTATATCTCGGAGATTATAGATGGTAAGGAAGTGATAACTGAGAGTAAAACTGTAATAATTGGGTCAGAAGTCACACAGAAAGAGGACAATAACTACCATCGTTTGAATCAAATTATAGAAGCACAAGAACGAAAGGATGAAGTTGCTACTATTCAGCTTTTGGAGGAGTATGCAAGCATGGACCATTCGGTGTCTGTATTATTTCAACCTATGATATAAGAAAGTGAGGTGAATATATGGGTGAAGGGAAACCATTATTATTAGGGATTGATTTATCAGATGATTATACACAGATTAATATGTATCAATTATCAACCAAGGAGACTACTTCGATTTCTATGTCGATGGATGGCTCTAACCCATTAATCCCTACCTGCTTACTTATCAAGGAAAGTACGAAAGAATGGACCTTCGGAGAAGAAGCGCAAAAATTTCATTGTTTAAGTGGTGGTATGTTCTTTGACCACTTGTTAACTAGAATAAGGCAAGATGAGCCAGTTGTGATTTATGATACGATGTTCACGTCTGTGATGTTATTATCCAAGTATTTTAAGAAGCTTCTTCAGTTTGTTCGTCAGCGCTTTCTCAATTATTCGATTGCACAATTAGTGATTACCCTGGATGATATGTCAAATAAGATGGTGGATGTGATCTATGACTCATTAAAACCACTTGGTTTAGAAAGAGATCGAGTTAAGATTATCAGCCGGGTAGAAAGTTTTATGTATTATATCTTAAGTCAAAAACAAGATTTGTGGGCTAATGACGTAGGGTTATTTCAGTTTGATGAAAATGGGATGTTCTACTATCGGTTATCAGTGAATCGAAGAAGAATTCCAATGCCAGTTGTAGTAAATAAAATAAATCTATCTGAGGATTTTTCACTATCTCAGCTTGAAGAAGAGGAAAAGGATCGATTCGCATTTCGCTTTGAGAAGATGGCAAATCAATTATTGTTTAAACGTCTTACCAGCTCCTTATTTTTTACGGGTATAGGATATGCAGGTGATTGGGTGGATGAGCTGTTAAAGAAGTTATGTCTAGGTCGTAGGGTATTTAAAGGACAAAACCTATATTCCAAGGGAGCGTGTTATGCGGCTTGGGCACTTTGTTATGGGGAGTTAAAGGATTACTTATTATTAAGTGACGAGATGATTACTTCTACGATAGAACTAAAGGTATACCAGAATGCAAAAGCTGTGAATTATCCACTTGCACGCTTGGGCACTCCTTGGTGGCAAGTAAATGAGTCAATTACAGTGATTCTTGATGATACCAATGAGTTAGAGCTAACAATAAGTAATCTATTAAAAAGAGAACCAGTTAAGGAAGTATTTCGTATTGACGGCTTAATGGAGAGGGAAAACAAAACCATCCGCCTATCCATTCAGTTACACTATGTAGACCGGGAAACAGCCGTATTGACAGTCCGCGATACTGGATTTGGAGAGTTTTATCCTACTACATATCGAATTTGGGAGCAAACACTGATATTATAATGGAAGGAGAAATCACATTATGGGAAAGCTAATCTTATGCACTGGAAAGATAGCAGAACAACCTTATGTGTTCAATACAACTAAGGTGGCTATTCGATCTATGGAAGAACTATGTTATTATATATACCATAATGTTGAAACCATTAGTGAAGATTTATACCAATTGGATCTGATTGAGTTTATACGAAATGAGCTGGGTTTATCACAACGAGCAGATTATCTGCAGGAGCTGTTACGTAAAAAGGTTGGTCTTAAGGATTTGGTAGTTTGCTTCTTATGTAGTGCTGATTATTATGATAAAAGTGAAATAAATCAATTACTAACTGAAATAGATACCTTATATCGATTAAAACCTATTCAAAGGAAAAAAAAACAGGCAGATTACTTTATGAAGCATCAACAATGGAAGGATGCAATGAGAGAATATCGTAATATACTCAATAGCAAGGAATTTACTGAGTTAACAAGTGAGGAATATGGAGACATTCTTCATAATATGGGGGTATTAGAGGCAAAGACAGGTGCCTTTTTGGTGGCAGCAAATAAGTTTTATGAGGCCTATGAGCGTAATCACCGAGATGAGTCTTTAAAACAGTATCTATTTGCCTTGCGATTATTAGGCAAAATTGATATCTATGAACGTGAAGTTAAGGTTTATGTTGGCAGCCGGGAATTACTGTCAAGTATGGATGAGGAACTCTTTCGAGCTGAGAAGGGCAAGGAGTATACTACACTGTATGCAGATGTTTGCCATCTTAAGGAACTTAAGCAACAAGAGAAAATCAAAGAATATAATCAAAAACTTGATGAGGTGATGGAAGGACTAAAAGTTAATTATCGTCGAAATAGTTTGTAACATCATAACTGTGAAGCTACTGAACAGTTCAAATCAAGGATGCATATAGAAGAGAGGTAACTATGGGACTGTTCTCATTTTTCAAGAAAAAGAGGCCAAAGGATTCCTTGGACGAAAAGTTCGAGAGAATGACGGTGGATGAAGCATTAAAAAAATATGCGGCTGCGAGCGAAGGGACAAAAGAAGAGGTTTTAGATCTTGCTAGGATGAACTGTGAGCAGATTGCGGAAGTGAAAAGACAGCTAGAGGAGGCAAAGGCTGAGTATGAAGCAGTAACTGCATATTTGTCGGATATTCAAAGAATTGATATGATTCCTGTAGACAGCAGGAAAAAGATAGAGGAAGTAGCCGATCAAATTGTTCAATCACAAACGGAACAGAAAAAAATTAAACTAGAGAGTAAAACCCTAAGCGATGTGCAGTATCAAAATCTATCCCAGTTTGAGGAGGATATTGCACGTGAATTACCTAAGCTAAAGCAACAAGAAGAGTATCAGGTCTTGGTCAAAGAGGATTTGCGCCAACTCGAAGGAGAAAAAGGAGTGCAAAGCTATGAAGTAGAGAGTGCCTTAGCGAAGAAAGACTTCTTGAGAAAGCTGTCGATAGTGAGCCTAGTATTAATTCTTGGTATCTTTATGCTGCTATTGATGTTGGATAATGTAACAGAGGCAGATTTAATGTTACCATTTTTTATATCAGGAGCATTCTCTGTTCTGTTGATTTTTTATATAGTTGCAGAAGAGCGCCGAAGTATGTTTCGCTTGCGAAGCGCGGAGCAAAAGTTAAATCGTGCTATCCTTTTAATTAATAAGGTAAAGATCAAGTATATTAATTGTACCTCTAGTATCGAGTATGCATATGAAAAGTATCATGTGAATAGCTATAAAGAGTTAAACTATCAATGGACAGAATATAATAAGATGAAAGAGCGAATGCGACGCATGGAAAAAAGTAATGAGGCGAGTAAACGCTATCAGAATCAATTAATCAAAGAATTGAGAAGCTTCGGTGTGGAAGATGCTGAGGTGTGGTGCCATCAAGCAATTGCCTTGGTGGATAAAAAGGAGATGGTGGAAGTTCGACATCACTTAAATGTACGCCGCCAAAAGTTGCGTGAACTTATTGATTATAATATAAAACAGATGGATCTGGCTATGAATGCAATGATGAGCTTAAGGAGCCGTCATCCAGAGTGTGAAGATGAAATCCAGGGAATTATGAAAGCTAATTTATAATAACAGGGACTGCTGTAGAAGAAAGATCTACAGCAGTCCTTTACTACATGCTAAGAATGAAGTCTACCTCGCTCGAGGGAGCTCGGAAGAGCTCAGGAACACTCTGTTGGTGTTAAAATGTCTGCATAGCGAATACTAATCAATTTTTTTATAACACCAAAACCAATCTCGACAGTCTAAAGCTAGTTTATCTGGATCTTCTTCTCTAGCGACCAGTTCTTCATAAGTTTTTGGAACAGGAACAATCACTGGATCCCCTGGTTGCCAGCATGCTGGGGTAGCAACTTTAAATTCATCACTGGTCTGCATGGCTTCTAGTAACCTTAGGATTTCTTTGATACATCGACCGTTGGTCATTGGGTAGGTCAAGATAGCACGAATCTTTTGCTCGGGGTCAATAAAGAATACACTACGTACTGTTTCTGTGTTGCTTACATCATGAGCTATCATTCCATATAAGCGGGCGATATCACCGCTACGATCAGCTACAATTGGAAAAGGGATCTGTTCACCGGTGATCAAAAAGATTTCATTTACCCAGGCAAGATGCGAGGGATTACTGTCGATGCTTAGTCCTAGGAGTTTTGTATTAAGACGTTCAAATTCTGGGTAGTTTTGTGTAAATGCAATGAATTCTGTCGTACAAACAGGAGTAAAATCACCAGGATGGCTGAAGAAAACTAGCCAGTTTCCTCTGTAATCAGACATTTTAATTGGTCCGAAGGTTGTCATTGCTGTAAAATTAGGTGCTGTCATACCAATATCAATATTGGCCATAATCGAATACCTCGAAATGCTCTTCATATTAGAATATGCATGTTGATGGTATGATTGCATGAATAGTTTTACTGAACGTATAAAACCTTCAGAATAGAGGAATACGCAAAAAAATGCAAACAAAATGACTGGCATACACCAATCTTTTGTAAGCTAAGATGCAACCTCCTAGCAGATATATATTTCACTGATCAAAACACTCACTTGGTTTTAACAGACATAAACATTAATGATTAGGTATAGTTTATCTTCTCTTGATAAAATATGGATAATAATGTAATATTGTTACATCACAATGATTCATAGGAGGTTATATGTCAGAGATATTGAGGGTAGATAATATAAAGAAAAGCTATACTTGTGGGGAGACTCGTATAGAAGCGTTAAAGGGTGTGTCCTTTAGCTTGGCGAGTGGTGAGATGCTGGCTGTTATGGGGGGCAGTGGATCTGGAAAAAGTACGTTACTACATATTATTGGGGCTCTTGATAGCCCAGATGAGGGGAAGATTTACCTTAACAATGTACATGAGAAAGAATATTGTAAAGAGCCTTACGCAACAAAGATTCGTTCTGAGTATATAGGATTTGTATTTCAACAGTTTAATTTAATCAATGATCTTACAGTTTCTGAAAATATTGCACTTCCTCTGATTTTGAATAATTATCGAAGGAAGACGATTATAGAATATACCGATCGTAAGATAAAGCTAGTAGGGTTAGAAGATCGCAGAAACCATAGGCCATTCGAATTATCTGGAGGACAACAACAGAGAGTTGCTATTGCTAGAGCACTTGTTACAAATCCCAAGATATTATTAGCGGATGAACCTACCGGAAATCTTGATATCCATACAGCTAAGGAAATCATGATGTTAATCTGTGATATGAATAAGAACCTAAATCAAAGTACCATTGTTGTTACCCATGATCCTGTAATCGCCTCTTATGCAGATCGGGTTATATTCTTTCATGACGGGGAACTTGTGGATGAATATAAGAATAGGGAGGAAGAGGACAATATACCACAGATTCTTGATAGATTTCATAAAAATATAGGAGACCAAGGCCAAGGAGAGAAGATATATGGATAATATAAATAAGTTAAGTCTGACTCTCATGAAAAGAAGTAAGTCCTTTGTCTTTACATGTATCTTCAGTATTTGTTTCTCGGTATTTTTCATTAATAGTGTTTATAATTTTTCTGAGAATGCCATTCACTCCTATCAGAGGTCTATGCTAGAGGATTATGGTGACTATGATATAGCCATGACTAATCCCAAGTATCACAATTTCGATGTTGATGTTTTAAGCCAAATTAGTATGGTCGAAGGTGTTGACACCTTGTCTGTGGGAAGATTTGACCTATCGGTTTTGGTGGAAGAGATGGATACTTATCTTGTTTCTGTTAAGGATGATGATGTAATGAAGAGCCGTTATGATTATGTATCTGATATCTCTGACCATCAAATCATTATTAATAATATATTAGCAGATACCCTTAGCAAGGAAGTAGGAGATATTATAGTTATTAACTCTAAGGAACTTAATGTGGTTGAAATTATTGATGACAAATCCTTTTATGCAGGTGGATTGGCTCTTGCTATTATATCAAGTGATACCTATGAAACAGTCATGGAAAGGGATTATCATAGTAATTTCGCTATGATTAAGTTAGATGAAATCATTGAGCCTACACAAGTTATAGATCAGATCACAGAAATTGATGCTGATTTGATGATGGATGTGGTGGAGATGGATGAGGCTTATCAAAAAAACTTGATAAGCATGAAAGCATACATTATTGTGTTAGCAGTATTTGTTTTGATTATATCCACTCTATTTGTTGTTGGAATCATGTGTCAATTTTTATATAAGTATTTACATGATGTTGCTATTATGCGTGCCATCGGTGGGGAAACGACAGGAATAAAGAAAATATTTATAAGAATATTAGGATATGTTGTTGGAAGTGCTTGTTTATTAGGGTATTTACTTTCCATACTACTAAATAAGATTGTTCTGGGATATCTTAATAAAGAACTTCAGTTGATTAAAGGATCTATCCTCTTTTATTTTGGGCAATCATTTTTCATTAGTTTATCAATATTTATTCTAATTTTTTTAGCGGTAAGGATATCGATTTACCGCAGTCTTAAAGTTTTACCAATACAAGCACTATTTGATAACGAGACTAAGAAGGTAGGAAAGAGAAAAAAGAGATATACATACTTTAGATTAAGTTTTAATAATTTATTATGGAGAGATTGGTTTATAGCAAGAAAATTTATCGGGGCGAAGTTAAAGGAAAATATCTTAATTATCCTTACCATTGGTTTGATCAGTGCCTTTGCCCTGGTTGGAGGCTGCTTACATAAACTAATTCAAAATAATAACAGTAATTATGTAAAAAGCCAATATCTAACTGATCTTGTAGTAACTTCAGCTAGAGTGATGAGTTTGGAAGAAACCAACGAAGTTAGGGATATCCTAATGCAAGATCAAGAGCTTTTGGTATCTTACTATTCTGTGGCTCAAACGAAAGCTCAAGTGATTGTGAATGACAAGAGCTTTGATTCCTTCGATTATCGTTTAGCAACCGTAGATACCATGTATCATCAACATATTCTTACCAATAAAATGAATGACAAGAATTTAATCGTTGTAAGTGATGAATTTGCAAAGGAGTTAGAGCTAAAGATTGGGACAAAGATTGTGCTAGGTTCACCAATAGAATACAAGTATGATCGCTATGGTTTTAAAACGGGTATAGAAAAAGAGAGTAAGTATTATGAACTCGAGGTAGGAAATATTCTTTCTAAGGAAAAGATGAGTTTTGTTGATTTATTGATCGATATTTCCTATGAGGATTTTATACTACCATATTCAGTACTTGAGCGTATGTTTGTAAGCGGCGATGAAGAAAAAGCCATAGAACAATTAAGCCGATTAAGAGTAAAATACCCTGGCCTTAAATGGACAAATTATCAAGAAGTTCTTGAGTACGGTGAAATGGTTTTAAAAGAACGATTTTTTCTCTTGGAGCTTGTAATCGAATTTCTAGTAATCATAGCGGGCATTGGCTGGTACAACTCCATGAGATCAATTATCATCTCTCACAAAAAGAAGTATATGTACTTAAGAATTCAAGGAATCTCCAGGAGGAGAATTATAAAAATAATAGTTATTCAGATGTTTTATTACATCATTAGTGGAGTTATCCTTGGGGCTGCCCTTGGTTTTGGTGTCCTATATGCTTTTCAGATATATGAGAGTAAGGAACTATTTCGCATGATTGATATGGTACTGATTCAAAAGGTTATTATCTTTTTAGGCATCTTAAGTATACTCCAGTATCCAGCTATAAAACAGGTAAGTTCAAGAGTTGATCTTAAGCTGTATATTTAAGGAAATTGTTGATTTTCAATAGGATTTCAACTATCATGGAAGAAAGACTTTGGTCTGATGACAAATTAATGAATGATTTAGATATTGTGTAAATGAGGAGAAGAACATTGATAATACATAATAACAGATGGAATAAGTATAGTTATAAGAATCGATCAATAAAAAACAGGTATTTATCATGTTTATGCTTGATTATGCTATTGTTTAATTTACTAGAGCCTTTGTCAGTCACTGCGGCTGAGAATACGCAAGCTCTAACTGAGACCTCTTCAAAGGGAGAGCTACATGCCTTTTACCCATCCACGGCCGTATTTTCTGAGAAAATGCAAGCATACATCGATCAGTTGGATTCTGTAAGTTTTGCCTTTAGCAGGATAGATGCTAACAGCTATGATATATTGAATACGGTGAAAGGGAAGAATGGCAACTACGGTTTTTATTATCCAGTAGATTTTCTTCAACCAATGGAGTATGCAAAGAGTAAAGGAAAGTCAATTCAGTTGAACATCTATATGGATGGCATAGATGCTGTTCAGATCTTGCCAGACAAGGATAAGACAGCAACCATAGTAAAGAGCATCACCGATACGATGCAAGCAGAGATAGCAGCATCTAGCGAACTCTATTATGATGGGGTGGTAATTGATTTTGAAGGATTACGCAATACGGATCAAAATAAAAAGCCCATTCTTTACAATGGCAAGCTAATTAGTACTTACTATACCGAGTTTTTAAAAGAATTAAAAGCTCAGTTTGATGCTATGGGCAAGAAACTTTATGTAGCTGTAAACCCTGCGGTTTATTATGATGGTATAAATTTCTCGGATGTATTAGAGATTGCAGATCGAGTAATCATCATGGCACATGATTATGAGCCAACGGGTAAACTTAGTAAGAATGAGATATCCCAGTATACAGGATATGATGCCTTGGAACCGATGAACAGTCTGGCACCAATTCAGATGGTTAGGCGAGCACTAGTAGATATGCAGAATGCTGCCTCAGATTCTTCCCAATTAGCTAAGGTTTGGCTTCAACTATCCTTTGATACAGCTCAATGGCAATTTGATTTAAAGTCATCTAAAACATGGGATAAGTTACCTGGATCGACTCAAAGTATAAAGGGAAGAATAACCCCCTTGTATCAATCTATTAAGACACGAGTTGACAATACAGATGGAAAAGGAAAGAATATCAGCTATGGTTACAACAATGAACTACAAAGTCCATATATTCAATACCTTAATTCTTCTGATCAGACCTGGAATATCATTCTATATGAAGATGATGTAAGCATCGCTGCTAAGATTGATTTGGCTAAGTCGTATCATCTTGGAGGAATTTCTCTATGGAGCTTAGGAAATGTACCAGATTACTCAGATACAACAGGTAAGAAATTTCATTTGGATGTTTGGAATACAGTGATACAAAAGATGGAATCTTATGGGACCTTATCGTCAGATAGCTCAGAATATGTTACCTTCTCTGACAAAGCGGTGGAGCAGTCTGTTCGAGATAAGCTGAACAAAGAGGTAGGGAAGATTTCCCTAGCAGAGCTAAAGAGCATCTATCGAGTTCGGTTGAAAACTGGGGTGAAAAGCTTAAAGGATTTAAGTAAATTCAGTAATCTAGAATATATGGATGCATCCCAGTTAGGATTAAAGAGCCTTACAGGTATGGAAAACCTAACAAAGCTTCGGGTACTCTACCTTCAACGCAATTCCATCACGGATATTAGTGCCTTGAAAAAACTAACAAAGTTAGAGTTGCTCTCACTCAATGGAAATCAGATTAGTAATATTGGCAGCTTATCTGCTTTAAAAAATCTTCATAAGTTATATCTTCGGGAGAATAAAATATCAAGTATTACAGCATTGAGTAAGCTTACAAAGCTTGAGACCCTGGAAGCAGGACAAAATAAGCTCAAAACCATTGATAGTCTTAAGGCCTTGAAAAACTTAGAGAGTCTTGCCTTGGATCAGAATCAAATCAAGGATATTAGTAGCTTACAAGGAATGACTAAATTAAGCTATCTGAATCTAAGCAATAATCAAATTTCAAATATTAAGTCACTCAAGAAGCTAGTTGGGATGGAAACCCTATATCTGCAAAGAAATTACGTTACTGATATTACTTCCTTAACAAGCTTAGTAAAACTTAAAACCTTATCTTTGAATGGAAACAAGATATCTGACTTAAAACCGTTAGCAAAGCTTACTTTACTAGAAAAGCTTTATCTAAAGGACAATAAAATTAAGAGCCTTAGTCCTCTCAAGAAGTTGGTGAATTTAAAAGAGCTGTATCTGTTAGGTAATAGTATCACTGATTACAGTCCGTTGAAAAATATCTATTTAAAGAATGAACTTCTCTGTGATGTTAAGATTAAGTAAACAGGAATATATTGATTTAAGCAGAAAGCATTGAATCAAAACTTAAAATGAAAACAAAATAATGAAAACAGAATAATAAAATCTAAAACACCTCAGAATAAAAGAACATGTATTATTCGAGGTGTTTTAATGCTACTTTCTAAAGCTGATATAATTTGATACAATAGAAAGGAAGTAAGACTACCACAATTTGAATGAATAGGAGGGAATATGAAAGTAACCTATATATACCATAGTTCTTTTAGTGTTGAGTTAGATCAATGTGTTTTACTATTTGACTATTTTAAGGGTGAGCTTCCTAAATTTGATTCTAAGAAGGACATTTATGTGTTTTCCAGTCATAAGCACTATGATCACTTTGACAAGAAGATATTTAATTTGGCATTAGAGTATGAAAACATACAGTTTATCTTATCGAATGACATTAAGATGAATGAGAAATACTTGGAACGCAGTCAGGTACCTGAAGTTGCATGGGATAAGATTATTTATGTTAAGAGTAATGAGGTCTACCAACTGAAAAGTAAATCAAAGGAAGTTTTGACCCTAGAAACTTTGAAATCAACCGATGCTGGGGTTGCATTTATTCTCGGTAATGATCAAACGACGATTTATCATGCAGGTGATTTGAATTGGTGGACTTGGATTGGTGAGACCGAAGTGGAATATAAGGAAATGACGAAGGCCTTCCAAGATGAAATCGCAAAGATTGAGAACCGAAGTTTTGATGTGGCATTCTTACCTTTGGATCCTCGTCAGGAAGAAAGATTTTACTATGGCTTTGATTACTTTATGCGGCATACCCATACCAAACGGGCTTATGCAATGCACTTTTGGGAGAAGCCAGAAGTAATTGGGAAGCTTCTAGCATTAGAAGTGTCCGAACCATATAGAAATCAGATAAAAAGATTAGAGAATGAAGGAGATTACGATGAATTTTAAATTTGCACATAATAATTTTAATGTATTAGATTTAGAGAAGTCCTTAACTTTTTACAAGGAAGCTCTTGGCTTAAGTGAGGTAAGAAGAAGTGAGCATGAGTCCTTTACCTTAGTTTACTTAGGAGATGGCAGCACAGCACATCAATTGGAATTAACCTATCTGAAGGATCGTACAGAACCATATAATCTAGGGGAGAATGAATTCCATCTTGCCTTCAGGGTTGAAGACTTTGATGCAGCCTATAAAAAACACAAGGAGATGGATTGTATCATCTATGAAAATATCGCTATGGGAATCTATTTTATCGTGGATCCAGATGGTTATTGGTTAGAGATCGTTCCAGAAAAATAAAGCAGATAGCATATGAATGTTTTCTTCTTCCTTGGAGCAGAATGTTAATAGCTAGTGATAATCGGATATGTGTATGTACTCTATTGTAGTAACAATTGCATGAAAGATGAGGTTGATGCTATGAAACATTTCCACGGTAGTAAGAAAGCAAGACAATTTTTTGAAGGTTGGTACTTTAAGCAGCAGGAAGGGGAGGATACGATTAGTTTTATCCCTGGTGTACAGATTGATGAGAATAGTTGTGCTTATGCATTTATACAGGTAATCACAAAAGAAGAATCACATTTTTTCACCTATCCTATTTCAAAGTTTTATGCAGATCCTAAGGTTCTCTTTATCAGAATTGAAAATAATGTATTTACAAAACAGGGAATCTATATTGATATCAATAAGGAAAATAGCAGGAATGAGAAGGTATGTATCCAAGGATATTTTTATTATCAGAATATGTTAAAGCCAAACTATCCAATCATGGGACCTTTTCAATGTATTCCTCTTCCTTGTAAGCACGCCATCATTAGTATGCGACATAAGGTGAAAGGGAAGATAGAGCTGAATGAGAAACGAATAGAGATGAAACATGGAATAGGTTATTTAGAGAAGGATTATGGATCTTCATTTCCAAGAGGCTATCTCTGGACACAGGTAAATGCTATCAAATATATGGCACCCCAGATTTCTGTTTCCATCGCTACTCTTCCTATCTGTGGGAGAGAAATTCAAGGTTGCATCGCTGTTATAAAGTATCAAGGAAAAGAATATCGTTTGGCAAGCTATTTGGGAGCTAAGGTTTTAGTTGTTAGAGAAACGCTTGCGATTATTCGGCAAGGGCTATGGACACTTTGCATTCATATGGACAAAATGAGGAGACCTCAGCTATTATTAGCACCATATAAAGGGAAATTAAATAGAAAGATTAAAGAAGACATTAAATGTGTCATCCGATATACCTTTTATTATGGAACGCAAAAGGTGTTTGATTGGACCACAAGAAATGCCAGTGTTGAATATGTATCC
>JAEYWQ010000231.1 GCA_023428885.1 Bacillota bacterium | reverse complement strand
GTGTATAGTCATGCTGATATGGAAGCACTTAAGAATGACGATTTGGAAAAAGTGGTTTCTATCTTGACAAAAGTCGCACCACCTTATGATGAGCTGGTAACCTTAGTAGTAAAGAATTTGTTCCGTTTTGCAAGCACTGATATTGCAATAGGAGCACAAAAAAAGGTGAAGGAAGTTCATGTTGCACATATTGCAAGCCAGGAAATGCAAGGTGATTATTCTGTTTTGCTAGGCTTAGCATGTGAAAGGGAAGAATTGCTTGCTCTTGCTATACCATATGGTAGAGAGGAGTTTAAGAGTTTAGATCTTGACGCTCTTGATGCAGTTGGTGAGTTTATCAATTGTACCAATGGTCTATATGCAAGTAAATTAAGCCAAGAGAATATAGAACTTGAGTTGCTTCCACCAAGCTATCAAGCGAACACTAGCATGATGGCAGAGGAGGAGTTTTTGGTCCTTGACCTTCAAGTCGACGGACAGTGGATTCAGCTTATTATTTCGATGAAACATAATAGAGATTAAGAATTATTTGGAGGAGTAAAGTATGGGAACAATATTAATTGTAGATGATTCCAGAACATCCAGAAAGATTCTAGAATCAATCTTGGTAGAAGCCGGATTATCTGTTGTAGGACAAGCTAGCGACGGTAGCGAGGGAGTTCGTATGTATCAGGAACTTAAACCAGACTTAGTTACTATGGATATCACAATGCCAGTTATGGATGGTGTAGAGGCTCTAAAACAAATCAAAGAAATTAATCCAGATGCAAAAGTTGTTATGGTAACTGCAGCTGGACAAAAGAGTAAAATAATTGAAGCTTTAAAATTAGGCGTAGATGATTTCTTAACAAAGCCATATGAAGCAGAAGAGATTACATCGACGATTTTAAAAATATTAGAGTAAGAAATACTGTCTAAAAAATATCATATACCTCCAAAGTTGACATGCTATATAATCAAAATCTACTTTGGAGGTATATTTCCTATTGCTGAAAAGGCACTAGCTGTATGACTGGCAGGATATTGAGCCGCTCAATGATAAGGATCAAGAATGAAGTCTGTGCCGAAGATTAATCCATATAAAAGCATATGAAAGTATTTAAATAAAGCACGCTTTTTTTCCTCTTTTGTTGATGGTAATTTTGCAACATAGATGATACTGCTTATGATACTTTGTACAATCATCTCAATAAAGATATCATCAGGATCACGATTCAGATGATCCAACATATGATCCTTAAAGATATCATGTATTGTTATCTTAAAGGATTGGTATTTTGTTCCCTCGCAACCTTCAAGTAAGATAACAAGCACATTAGACAAAAGTAAATCAATGTCGACCATGCGAGGTAGAATTTCATCAATTAGAGGACCTAAGTTTGTTACAGTAATCTGAGCTAAATCAAAATGATCTAGCTTCATATTCTCGTGACGAACAAAATTACCTAACATGGTGGGTACATCACCCATAATCGCATCTAAGATTGCTTCCTTATTTGGAAAGTAATTATATAGATTACCAAGGGTGGTTTTTGCTTTCTTTGCAACGGTTCGTAAGGAAGCATTCTGGTAGCCACGGATTAAGAATTCATGCTCTGCAGCGATTAATATATCTCTTCTAATCTCTTCTTTTGGGACCTGCATATCCTAGCCTCCTATTCTGTTGATTTTAAAGCACTTACCATATCAATAGATCTTAACTTTCTACTCATAAAACGATTGACACCTATGGACAAACTTAAGATTCCAACCGCACTGATTGCGTAGGAGTAAAGGGATATGATAGGCTCTAAGTCAAAATTATCACCCATAAATTGTACCATAAATTTCAATACAAGGAAACCACTAGGTAAACCTAAGACAATACCTATTAAGGTTAACCAGACATTTTGTTTTTGTAATAAATTAGATAGTCGACGATATTGAAAACCGAGTACTTTTAAGGTGGCCAATTCCCTTACCTTTTCATAGAAACTTAACACGCCTAGGTTGTATAATACAACAGTACCTAATATAGCTGCAGCTAAGATCATAATGAAGATCATTACATACAACATTGATAAAATCTCATCCATTGCATGAACCATGGCTTCTTTGGTCTGAATGGTAGCAAAACCATCTTCCAGCTTAAGGTTCTTTTGATCTGATACAAAGCTAGTCGGAGAAAAGTTTTGACCTAAACTTTCATAATATTGAGACGATAGGAAGATTCCCTGGCCGACTGGGGTTTTTACTATGTTTGAGATCTTTATATTCATAAATTCTGAACTTCCATAGAGCCTAACGTTTATACTATCACCTACATCAACAGATAGATCAGAAGCAGTGATACTTGATAATAAGGCACCATTTTCAGGTAAATCGCAAAAAGCGTCATCCATGTCTTTAAATTTAAGATAAGTTCCCTGACCAATGATCTGGAGGAAAACAGTTTCGAGGGAATCCTCCTTATTAACTTGTGCAGCGCTTTCTTGCAGAAATTGATTTGATGAATCAACTTTTAGTTGAGATAATATGCCAGCTTGGATTGATTGCTGGAGGGTCACTTTGCTTTCATACTGATTCAGTTCATAATAGCTGGTGTTGACTACATCATCCATGGTATCATTCAATCCTAAGGCGCAGATCATGAGAGCCATGCAGCCAACAATACCAAATACAGTGATGAAAGAGCGGAGCTTGTTATGCATACAGTCTCGTAGATTCCAAGCAGAATCAAAAGAAAGTTTAGACCACCATTTGCTTTTCTCGATGGCAGTTAGTTTTGCATGCTTTTCTACCTTTGGGCGTAGGATTTTGGCAGTCACGTCTTCAAGTTGCTTCTTGCAGGCATAGAAACCACAAAATCCACAACTTAACACACTAAGACCTACGATGAGGAATACCTGCGGTTCGCAATGTTGATACCAGTTTGGCAGAATATAAAAGCTTTTCTGAAAACTGTAGATAAGCTTTGGGAGCATAAAGATACCAAGCAGGCTACCACATATACTAGCAATCAGACTTAATACAAAACCAAAAGCAGAATAGTGAATTAGAATTTTTCGGTTGGAAAAGCCTAACGCCTTTAAGATACCAATTTGCATTCTTTGATTGATTGTCATTCGGGTCATTGTAGTGAGGATCGTCAAGATTGCAACTAATAGAAAGATTCCAGGAAAGATTGTTTGTATTGATATCATCTGACTTATTTCATTGTTGAATTGATCTACACTGACTAAATCTTCTTGTAAGATTAACAAGGCTGACTGCTGATAGCTTTGCTCTGCCATATAGCGGTTCAAAAGCTCTTTGGATAGCTGCGTTTGTATTAAAATCTGGTTAAAAATAGGTTCTGGTAACAAGGTAAACTCTTCTGCTGACATGAAGCAATAGCCATATGTTTCATGATTTGGTAATGCCTCCGATTCATCTTTTACAGCAAATACATATTCTGGATGCATAATCAAACCAACAATTTCTTTCGTTTCTTGAAAACCTTCATAGGAGTAGCTTATGGTATCCCCAACATTAAGTTTATGTACTTTAGCAAAAGTTTCATCCAACCATAAGCCTTTAGTAGTTGGTGAATATTTAGCCCCCTTCGTTACTAACATGGAGGAGAGATCATTGCTGGTTACATAGTTTAGTTCTAAGGTTACATTAGAGTCTGCTTTTAAACTGGCATCTAATTGGAAACGTAGTTCGGCATTCTCAATTCCAGGAAGCATCTTTAATTGATCGATATCTTCCTGGGTAAAGTGATATCCATAGAGGTAGGCATCTGCTAGATTAGTAGTCTCATAGAAGCTCTTAGCGGAAAGTTCCATACCAAGGCTAATGGAGTTGAAACCTGTATAAATTAGCATTCCAAGAAGGATGATGATGAAGATAGAGATAAACTGTGCAGCATTGTTTTTCATATCACGTAATAATTTACGTTTCATTACCAAGTCACCTCGCTTATTGCTTTCGGTGTTTCGTTGATTTTAATCTCTTGAATGTTACCATCCTTAAAACGAATCACCTTATTGGCAGCTTCTGCTATGTTCGCATTATGAGTTACTATAATCACCGTACGGTGATGGATGTGGCACATGTCTTGTAGAAGAGATAACACCTTGGTTCCGGTTTCAGAATCCAAGGCACCAGTTGGTTCATCGCAGAGTAGTAATTTTGGATTTTTACATATGGCCCTGGCGATGGAGACGCGTTGCTGTTCACCACCAGAGATTTGACAAGGGAATAGATTAGCCCGATCACTTAAACCAACTAAGTCGATTACTTCCTTTGGATTCAGTGCTTGTTTCGATACTTCCGCTACAAGTTTTACATTCTCGATTACCGTTAGACTAGGAATTAGATTATAGAATTGAAATATGAAGCCAATGTCACTGCCACGATAAGCGGTTAACTCTTTATCAGATAAGGTAGTGATATCTAACTCATCGATGAAGATGTGACCGCTGCTAACTGTATCCATACCCCCTAAGAGATTTAATACTGTACTTTTTCCAGCACCACTTGGACCAAGAATTACTACGAATTCACCCGGATCTATGGTGAAATTAATCTCACTAAGAGCATGGACCACTGCAGCTCCAGTCATATAGTCTTTGCTTACTTGTTGAAATTCGATTAGATGTTTCATATCAACCTCTTTCTGTTCTTAGCTCTTTGCTATGAGCCTGTGTAAACTGTTGTTGAATGTATCTTATTCTGAATTTCTAAAAAAGTAAACCCGTTCATTATTTAAACGAACAATAATTGACAATTGATCTTTATTGGAAGCATAAACCACACAACCCAATTATAGGGAATATTTAATTGTGTTGATTAGATAATTATGGTAAAATAATATTATTTGCTCGTCATTTTTCATTTTTAAGCAATAACAATGGAATTTTTATTTCCAATTATCTATACCTTGTTACAGCTGACATGGGGAGGGGCTGATGGATATTGTATTGTTGATTATACTAATAAGCACAGCTGTTATAGCAATGATGATTGGTGTTAAGTTTTATCTTCATCATAAAGAGCTTATTGCTCAATTAAATCAAAGTAAGAAGGAAGCTGTTGCTGCGGCCGAAGCCAAGAGTGCTTTTTTGGCGAATATGAGCCATGAAATCCGAACACCAATGAATGCAATTATTGGTATGAGTGAAATTATGCTTAAACGTGAAATACCAGCGGAAATAAAAGATGATTTAATGAATATAAAGAATGCAAGTGAGGGGCTATTAGCCATTATTAATGATATTTTAGATCTTTCAAAGATTGAATCTGGAAAGTTTGAAGTAATTGAGTCAGAGTATAAGTTAGCTACTTTGATTACTGAAGTTGTACAAATGATCTCTGTACGACTTTTGGATCATTCGGTGTACTTATTTGTAGATATACAGCCAGATATTCCTCAGAAACTAATCGGAGACGACATTCGTATCAAGCAAATTTTAATGAACATTCTAGGGAATGCTGTTAAGTTTACGATAGAAGGCTATATCTATCTTAAGCTTTGGATGGAAGAATACAGTAACGATGAAATTTTATTACATATGTCGGTAAGGGATACAGGTATTGGGATAAAGAAAGAGGATATAAGCAAGTTATTCGGTATGTTCAATCAAGTAGATACTATGAAAAACCGAAACATCGCTGGTACTGGTCTAGGACTTGCTATTGTGAAGAATCTTATTGGGATGATGGGCGGAGAGATAAGGGTAGACAGTATCTATGGAAGTGGCACTACCTTTTCTTGGTATATAAGACAAAGCAAGGTGCTTTCTCCTGCGATATATGAACGTAGGGATCAAAAAGAGTGGAATATGGTTCTTTATGAGGAAGATGCATTGGTTTCGGAATATATTCTACATATTCTTGATCAATTCCATGTAAAAGTACAACATTGGAAAGAAGAAAATGAAATTAGTCTCGTCTTAAGAGGAACTTACTGCATCCTTCGTAAAAAGTTTCTAGTAAAATATCGTCATATGGTAGAGAGTGTAGGCTTTGAATCACGTATTATTGTGTTGCTGGATGGAATGAGCAAAATTAGTGGATTTATGCAAAATTATCAGCAGGTTGATATGGCACTACTAGGTTTGCAATTAATAGACATTATGAATCACCGTGACGAGAGCGAATTGATGGATAAGAGTTATTATGATCGCAGTCAAGTATCTCCTTATCATAATGCCAGTATATTAATCGTGGATGATAATATCACGAATCTTCAGGTGGCTCAAGGGCTCTTGGCACCATATCGAATTCATGTGGATACATGCATGAGTGGTGCACAAGCGATTCTTAAAGTGCAAGAGAGAAGGTATGATCTTATCTTTATGGATCATATGATGCCTGAACTTGACGGAATTGAGACTATGAAAAGAATACATAAACTTGAGTTACCTGGTATGCAAAGTATACCAATTGTAGCTTTAAGTGCTAATGCTATGAGTAATGCAAGGGATTATTTTATGGCTGAAGGCTTCCAGGATTTCTTGGCGAAGCCGATAGAATTCTATCAATTAAATCGAATTATGAAAAATCTTTGTAGATCACAGCAAGGGCGACATGATGAAATAGCCATGAGCACGGAAGGAACAATTCATCAACCATTAAGTGATTGTATTGAAGACATTGATATGAGTGTAGCTCTTAGAATACTAGGTGCTAATCAAGAAGCATACATTATGTTATTGTCTACTTATTTAGAAGATATAAAAACAAGACGGCTAGAATTACCAAGGCTTATCAATAAGCGAGATTATCATCTAATTATCATCAATATTCATGCAATTAAGAGTGCTTCGAAAAATGTTGGAGCAGAAAAGCTAGCACAACTGGCTTATGAGTTAGAAGGCTATGGGAAAGAACAACAATATGATCTAATGTTTGATAAGATGGATATGTTCTTTAAGCAGCTAGATCAAATGATTGAAAATATAAATAAGTATTTTGATTTAAAGATTCAAGAACAAAAAGAAAAGCAACTAGTTACTGAGAAAAAAAGAGAATGGATGGGAGAACTTAGTCTTGAGATGAAGAGGGAGTTACAGAAAGCAACTGAGGATATGGACTATGTAAACATAGAACGCCTTCTTTCGGAAATCAGGAACTATACTTATGACACAAAGACAAGCTTATTACTAGAAAATCTACAAGAAGCACTTGGAGATTATGATTATGCACAGTTAGAGAGCATAGCAAAGAAATTTTAAGGAGGTGTAGAAAGATGTATAATATCCTGGTTGTAGATGACAACAAGACAAATTTACAATTGATAAAGCAAGTACTTGCTGATAAGTATACAGTGATTCCTGTTCTTTCAGGGAGTATGGCCTTACACTACCTTGAAAAACACAGACCTGACTTGATCTTATTGGATTATCTTATGCCAGAGATGGATGGAATAGAAACCATGAAAGCGATAAGGGAGAAGGAGGAAAGCGCCAAAATACCAATTATAATTTTGACAGCAGATAATGCAAGTGAAACAGAAGCGGAGTGCCTTCGACTTGGAGCAAACGATTTTATTGCCAAACCTTATGTTCCGGAGGTAATGTTAAGCCGTATTGAAAAAACAATTGAATTAGAGAGCTACCGTAATGATCTGCAACAACAATTAATCGAAAAAACTAGGCAAATTGAACAGGTAACATTGCAAGCAATTACAGCGGTTGCAAATACTATTGATACTAAGGATACCTATGCCAAAGGGCATTCGATTCGAGTGGCAGAATATGCGGGAGCGATTGCTAGAGAGCTAGGATTTTCCAGTGAAGAAGTCCAGAATCTTCAGTATGTAGCCTTGTTGCATGACATTGGAAAGATTGCAGTTCCAGATAATATACTAAATAAACCTTCCAAATTAACTCAAAAGGAATATGAGATTGTTATGACTCATACATCAATTGGAGCTGAAGTATTGAAAGATATACAGATGATTAATGAAGTGAAGGAAGGTGCCATGAGTCACCATGAACGTTACGATGGAAAAGGTTATCCCGCAGGATTGAAGGGGGAAGATATCCCAGTAATTGCAAGAATCTTATGTATAGCAGATGCTTATGATGCTATGACTTCAACCAGGGTTTATAAAAAAAGCCTCACAATGAGTGAAGCAATCGCTGAGATTGAGAACGGAATTGGAACTCAATTCGATCCATGGATGGCAAGAACCTTTATAAGACTTCTTGAAGAAGGGCTTACGATATCTACGTTAAGTGCCAAGAAAAACGAGATAGAAAACAGTTTTATTAAAGAAAGCAACCTTTTACTACAACGTGTTATGAGGGAACGAGAAGCCAGGGTTGAGCGAGAAGCAGCAAAAGACTATCTTACAGGACTATATAATCGCAAGGCAGCAGAAATCCAAGTGAATCAATTCTTACGTGAAAAAGAGAATCGGGGTAGTTTCTTTATTATGGACTTGGATAATTTCAAATCTGTGAATGATACCTATGGACATATTGCTGGAGATTATGCTCTGAAAAAAGTTTCGACGCTAATTCAAAATTATGCCAGAGATTCTGATGTGGTATGCCGCCTAGGTGGAGATGAGTTTGTTATATTTTTTAAAGGATTAATTCAACGCGACATTTTAACGAGGAAAGCAAAAAACTTGATTCATGAATATAATCAGCTGAAAATTACAGATATAACCTTAGCTAAGACCTCGCTTTCTATTGGAATAGCATTAGCGGGAATTGATGGAGATGACTTTGAGTCATTATATGTACCAGCAGATAAATCACTTTATTATGTGAAGCAAAACGGGAAAAACTTTTATCATTTCTATAGTGATGACCCTGAAGATCATACTACGAAGCCAGGTAATTCAACGCTGGTAGACATTCAGTACCTTATGGAAATTATGAAAGAGACAGGGGAAAAGAAGGGAGTTCTGGCGGTAGGGTATGGTGAATTTCAACGTATTTTTAATTTTATCCAACGTTGTGTAGAGCGGACAAAACAAGAGGCTCAGGTCCTGTTATTTACGATTAGTCATAAGAAAGGTGCAGTTATCAACACAGAAGTGATGGAGGAATCTTTTGAAATCTTAGAGAATGCTATTGTTCAATCCCTCCGTCGTACAGATGTTAGTACGAGATATAGCAGTAGTCAGTTTATTGTTGTTTTGATTAACTCAAACTATGAAGGAGCTCAAATAGTAGTCAATCGCATTACAGATTTGTTCTATGAGATGAATCAGTATGAATCAATTGACTTGTACAATGACATTGCACAAGTCACCGGAAGCATAAAGTCATGATTAATAAAGTGTTACCATGCTGACATTATCACGCCCGAGCGGATTAATTTACATATACAAGAAGATAAGGGTGCGTAGCACCCTTATCGATAATACCCACAATCCTTGCAACTTCGACTTGCTAAGGAGTTTTCTGATTCACATTTTGGACACACCCAGGAATCTTTTGGTGTGTCTTTTTCGTTTTGTACTTGTTGAGTAACATCATTACCTTTACTTTTTTTTCTTGAAAATAATTTCATTATGTACCTCCTTGTACAGTGAACCCCAAAGGTAAACTGTTAGTAATAATTGTGTTTTAATAGAAATAGTACTTGATTTCCCAAGTCATATTTTATATTCTAATATATGGTTTACTTATATAGTTAATGACAAAAGTGTTACTTGTCTGCTTTATTGGATAATAATGAATAACTGCCATAATTTTAACAAATGTGAACCGTAAGATAGTTACAGTATTGGTATGGCAAGGAGTGAAAAGTATGGATGTAAGAAATGAGAGAAATCTCTTAGAGAATAAAGATAGAAAGAAAAAACGTAAACTTAGAAGAATATTAAGCGTTGTAGTTGCAGGTACAATTGTAGTGGCTACAATTCCAAGCCCTGCGAAGGCAGATAACCAGGAGGGAAGATCCGCAATTCTATCTGACCTTCCTGAGACAACAACTAGCGAAGAGAGTGTCGATATGTTAGTGGAGGAGACAATCGATGTAACGCAGAATGCAAATAGTGTTATCATTGCTGATAGAATCCATTCTTCGGAGTTTACTACACAGAACTTGATTGATACCGAGAATATTGCATTTATTATGAACATGAGCTCTGGTAGCTTGATTTCTGCGGCTAATTTAGATCAAAGGGTACAAGCCAATGATATCATCAAACCAATGGTGATTCAAACAATATTATGGAAATGTAATTTAGATGATGTGGTTACTATAACAGAGAAAGCAACAAGTATACCATCCGATGCAGATGAGTTTGGATTAAAGGTGGGAGATAAGATCACAGTTCGTAATCTACTCAACATCTACATGTTATCGGGGGCACAAGATGCTTATCAGGCTCTAATCTATAATGTTGCGAAAACAGAGAAACATTTTTTAGCGATTATCAATACTACCGTTGCAACAATTGGACTTTATCAGACAAATTTTACGAACATTACAGGAAAGTATAGTACAGATCAAGGAAGTACTACATATGATGCATATAGCTTATATCGTAACTTAATGCAGAATGATTGGTTTATAGAAACTGTGGGAAAAAGCAAGCTTGAGATTATATATAAGAATGCAAAGAAGCAAACTGTAAAGAAGATAGTATATAATACGAATGCAAGCTGGAGTGTGATTGTAAATATTGCTGGTGACTATAAGCTTCTGGCTCAGATTAGCATGCGTAGCGATAATGATAAAGATGGACAATTTGTCATCTTTACAGACAAGGAGAATAACTATTACCTATCCTATCTTGGGAATGTGAATAGTTTAAGAAATATCGGTACGGAATCTAGCCGACTGATCCGTAGTTTATCAGGTGTGCCATTTTCTGATTCACAAATCGTTGCAACTCCTACACCGATACCAACGCTTACTCCTACACCAACACCCACAGCTAAACCTACGCCAACACCAGTTCCAACACCTACACCCACACCAGTTCCAACGACAGGTAAATCAGGACTTCCTATATCCAGTAACGATGCGAGATACCAATATATCATGGGAACTAACTATAAAGCTTACACCATGGATAATCGACCAGCAGGATATCGCACACCAGAAGAAGCAGTGAAAAATGTGAAAGTTATTATTGTACCTGTTTGGAAAATGAGCTCTAGTGGTGGAAGATATTCTTCCTCTATGACAATATCGGTTCATAAAAAATTAGCAAAGTCTGTATCTGCAATCTTTCAGGAAATCTATGAGTTAGATATTAAGTTTCCGATTAAAACATTGGTTGGATACAGCTACCGAAAAGTAGGAGGAGTAGGTTTGGTTAATTCTACTCTAATGTCAGCACATAGCTTTGGTAGTGCTATTGATATTAATCCAGGCAATTATGATAACGATTATTACCTTGGGAAAGGAAATGACTTAAGGAATAAGAATAATCCATATTGTATTCCGGATGAAGTAATCGAAATCTTTGAAAGTCATGGATGGTTCTGGGGAGGAGATTTTGAGATTTGTTCCGATACCATGCATTTTCAATACCTTGGTTTAGAATTCTTAACATATCAAAACAAGGACAACTTCCGTAAGCTTACCTATAAAGCGACGAACATTATGAGTGGAAGTGATGTTAAGAACCTACAGCAGCGATTAAATAAACTGGGATATAATGTAAAAGTTAATGGCAACTATAACAAAGCAACAGCAGCTGCTATTAAGCAGTTTCAGAAAGCAAAAGGCCTAGCTGTAACAGGCGTAATGGATTATAAAACCTGGGAAACAATAATTAATTTAACTCATTATATGA
>JAEYWQ010000199.1 GCA_023428885.1 Bacillota bacterium | reverse complement strand
TATCATGATACGTTATATGGTAAAAAATATGATGTTATCCGATAACAAAACCATCGCAGTTTATAAAACTTTGGGTTATTCCAATAAAGTTATCATAGGAATCTATCTAAAGCTTTACACCAGTTTAGTATTCCTGGGAGGAGTATTAGGTGCATTCTTTTCACGCTTAATCTCCGATGCTTTTACACGTATGAATTATAACAATCTTGGAGTAACAGGTAGTGGTTCGGTTTTAACGGCAGGAATCCTTTGTGTGACTGTGATTGTAATATTTTCTATGTTATGTGTTTACTTGGTTGTAAAAAAGACAAAATACATACGACCAATGGAAGTTTTTCAGCAAACCGCAATAAAAGCAGGTAAAAATCTAAAGGGGAGTAAAAAAATCATTAGCTTTTCACCTCTTTCTATGGCCCTTCGTATGATGAACCGGGATAAGAAGAATACCGTAATCATTGTGTTAACCTGTATCATGTCTGCCTATTGTGTGAATTTTGCAGCTACAGCATTTCCGATGATTCAAGGTATGCAAGAAAAGAATTATTATTGGATTGGTTTTGATAAACACGACGTTTCCATGGAGTATACTGCAATAGATGGCTTTGATGGGTTCATTGAGAAAGTAGGAGCCATGGAAGAGGTTAAGCGGATAATCCCAACCTCAACTGACGAAGGTTTATCTCTTGCCTGGGAACCTGGTATGGCTGATACTATTCTAAGTATCATGCTTTATGATTCCTTTGAAGATATCGATATGTCTGTCTTAGAAGGTAGAAACCCAAGATACTCCAATGAGATCGCTATTGGTAATATGGTTGCTAAACAGTTGAATAAACATGTGGGTGACTATATTGATGTTTTCTTTCACGGAGATAAGAAGGTAAGTTTATTAATCTGTGGAACTTTTCAAAGTTTCTATGATTTAGGAAGAAGCTGCCGCCTTCTTGGGAGCACATTTACAGAACATGGAGTAGAGTTTTCTTATTCAGAAGCCTCCATCTATTTAAAGGATGGCTACAAAAAAGAAGAATTCTTAGTGGAAGCCAATGCAGAATTTAATAAACAAGCAAAATTTATCGATCGGTCTTTAAAATACGAAAATATCATGAATATGATTACAGGACCTCAGATGCAATCGATTGGACCATTTATGGTATTAGCTTTGTTGTTGGGTGGTCTTAATATCGTAGCCATTGTTTACCTAAAAAATAAGGATTCGAAAAAAACCTATAGTATCTATAAAGCAATTGGATATTCCTCACATCATTTAATGAAGGTTAATTTATGCTATGTCTTTCTGATATCACTAGGATCGCTTCTTGTTACAATCCCATTGTTTATCTTTGCCTTCCCAAAGATGATGGTTTTGGCAATGTCTTTCTTAGGCTTTAAAGAATATGTTGTGACTTATGATATTGGAATTCTAGTTTTGAGTAACCTGCTTGCCTTACTTGTATACCTTACCAGTGGATTGATCACTTCAAAATCCTTGTATCAAAATCCGATTTCGGATTTGACATGTGAGTAAGGTCTGTAGTAAGCACGAGTAGAAAAATGACGGATAGGAATTGTCATACATGATACGGATATGAAGAATTGTAGAATATATTATGTGGAGGTAAGTGATGAATAGCATTGTAATTAAAAGCGATAAAGTGTGTAAAAGTTATGTCACCGATGGTGAAGTGAATAATGTAATCAAGAATTTAGATTTAGAACTATATCAAGAGGATTTTACAGTGATTATGGGGAGTTCAGGCTCTGGAAAATCCACGTTACTTTATTTGTTAAGTGGTATGGACAAAGTTACCAGTGGTGAGGTATATTTAAAAGAGAAGAATATAACAAAATGTAAAGAAACTCAGATGGCTAGCATAAGACAAGAACATATTGGTTTTGTGTTCCAGGGAATGAATCTGATTCCGGATCTTACAGCAAAAGAAAATATCATAAGTCCAACCTATAAACGGAAAAGAAATAGAAATTTGACGCATAGTCGTGTGGAAGAGCTGATGTTACAGATGGGGATTCAAGAACATGCAAATAAGTTTCCAAGCCAGCTTTCTGGTGGGCAACGGCAAAGAATTGCCATCTGTCGAGCCTTAATGAACGGACCAGAGATTTTGTTTGCGGATGAGCCTACCGGAGCCTTAAACTCAAAGACCGGAGAGAACGTCCTAGATTTGTTTACCAGCCTCTATGAGCAAGGTCAAAGTATTGTTATGGTTACCCACGACTTAAAGGCAGCAGTTCGTGGAAACCGCATTATCTTTCTACGGGATGGTAGGATTGATGGAGAATTAAAGCTTGGACGTTATGATAAAGAGGAAACGAAAGACCGGGAAGCGGTATTATATGAATTCCTAAAAGAGAGAGGTTGGTAGTGCCTTCGTGATCCTTGGCACGATTTTGCATATTCAAAATATAGCTTAGGGGAGGGTCTATGGCACAAAGAGTGTTGATTATTGAGGATGAACAAGAACTTGCAGAAATCTTGGGAGAATATCTTGAGGTAGAAGGTTATAGTGTAAAACTTGCATTTGATGGAAAGACAGGACTTCAATATGTAGCAGACTTTCATCCAGATCTGCTTCTCCTTGATATTATGCTGCCAATCATTGATGGTGTAACGATTTGTAAGAAGATTAGAGAAAGTCTGGATCTGCCAATTATTATGCTCTCAGCCAAAAGTGGAGAGATGGATAAAGTGGTTTGTTTGGGGATTGGTGCAGATGACTATGTAACGAAGCCTTTTAGTCCCTTAGAGTTAGTGGCACGCGTAAAAGCTCATCTTCGGCGCTATGATACTATTTGCCAAAACAAAGAGGGCCATAAGCATACAGAATCAAGCATAACGATTGGTCGACTTACTTTACATAAAGAAAGCTATTCCCTATTCGTAGACAATAAAGAATTGGAACTTACCACCAAGGAGTTTGAAGTCTTATGGTTCTTTTCCAGCAATAAAAATCAAGTATTTTCAAAAGAGCAGATTTATGAAAGAGTCTGGGGAATGAATGAATATGGTGATATTAGTAGTGTAGCAGTTTATATTAAACGAATTCGTGAGAAACTAAAAGAGTTTGACTTAGATTATATCAAAACTGTGTGGGGTGCAGGATATAAGTTTACCATATCATAAGAAGGTAAGGAACGCGGATGAAAAAGAATATGTTATGGAAAATTCAATTACGTTTAGGTATCTTAATGGCTGTCATCTTGGCCATGGGTATCTTTCTTTCTCTTGGCAATTATCGGTCCCAAGACGGTTATGCTCATTATAATCGTGCCAGACTCCTGGTAAAAGATCAGCTGGAAATGATTCAAGATAGCATCCTGGATGGAACATTCATAGAAGCAGTATATAAAGAAAAAGTAGTGGAAAATCAGCTGAAAACCTATCCTATGGTTATCACTGATTCTAGGGGAAGCGTAGTCTATAGCGAGAAAGAAGAATATTCCCTCCAGTCATTGATCAACCTGAATGATTTCATGCAAATTGATCAAAGCTTTTACATAAACGATAGGGCAAACGTTAAAGTTAGCTTTATCCTACAAGAAGAAATCCTTTCAGTTGGCTATGTTGGGTTTTTCCTTCCGAGAGCTGCTGCAGTGGGAATGAAAGAAGGTCAGCTTATATTTTCTCTCTTCTTTCCAATCATACTAAGCTGTTTTTTGGTTTTTCTTTTATATCTGATTTATTTAATTCATATGAAGCGCAGAATCCTGCTCCCGCTACAAGAAATGATTGTTTCCTCCAAAGCAATGATAGAAGGAGATTACTCGGTATCGGTTGTAAAAACCAGGAACTCAAAGTTATCTAGTAATGAGATTGATCTTCTAGCTTACCAGTTTGAGCTCATGCGAGATGAATTAAAAGAAAAGAGAAGACGGGAAGAAGAATTAAACAAGAGTCAAAAGGAATTAATTTCATGTATTTCACATGATTTAAAAACCCCAATCTCCACCATCAAAGCCTATGGAGAAGGCTTACGGGATGGCATGGCAAAAGAAGCTGATAAGGTGAAACGTTATTCAGAGGTTATCGTAGCCAAAGCCGAGGTATTATCCAAGATGATACACGACCTCATAGAGCATTCAAATGCAGAATTGCATCAGCTATCAATTATGAAAAAAGAGCAATATTTTAACGATTATATAGATGCAGTGGCAAAGGAATTCGAAGGTTTGGTTCTATATCATGGAATAGAATTTGCTTATGTTAATACTGCCCCTAACTTGATACTTACCTTTGACGAAAACCGAATCACTCAGGTAATCGCCAATCTCATCGATAATAGTATAAAATATAGTAAAAACATCGAAGATAAGTTATCCTCTGAATCCCTAGCAAACGTTAAAATAGAATTAGTAGTATTCTATGACCAAGAAAAGCACCAGCTTTGTATTCTTGTTCGTGATAATGGCAGAGGAATCGGAGCCATGGACATTCCATTTGTGTTTGAGAAATTCTATCGTGGGGAAAAGTCTAGAACCATGAGCATCTCTGGCTCAGGCCTGGGCTTATCAATCTGTAAGTATATTGTCGACGAGCATGGGGGAGAAATACAATGTGAGAGTAGGCTAGAGAAGGGGACTCAGTTTACAATTCGCTTGCCAGTATAAAAAATGGTCTGGCTACTTTTAAATTACTAATCGGAGGAATAATGATGAGGGAACAATATTCTGTTTTGAAAGCTGGAGGAAGTTTACGTTTTTGGGGTGAATGGTTTGGACGCCCGTATGATAATTTTCATAGAGTACAATACGCACAATATGATACAACAACGAATGAGCTTATTATATATTTTGAAGAAGAAATCTTAAGGATAAAGCAACCACAGGAGATTTATAATACTGAGCGAGAGTTTTACGTTGTGGATGCTGAAGAAATCTCTTGGCAATGGTCTAGTTATGGGGAGCCTATTACTAGGGATAGTCAGAATTATATTATATATCATAAAAATACAGATGGGACTTTTTATAAGGATTCTAGAGCAACGAAAAAGAGTTTTGTCCCAACTGAGCCTAAAGCGATTGAAATGTTGAGTTATTAACTAAATTAAAACAGTATAAGAAGGTAAGGAAATGATATGATATTAAGTGTTAGTAGACGTACTGATATACCAAGTTATTATTCAGATTGGTTTTATGAGAGAATGAAAGAAGGATTTTTATATGTACGAAATCCATTCAATTTACATCAAATTAATAAAATAAATATTAGTCCAGATGTAATTGATTGCATTGTATTCTGGACCAAAAATCCCTTGCCTATGATGAATAGATTAAATGAATTGGACAAGTATCATTACTATTTTCAATTTTCTTTAACCCCTTATGGTAAAGATATTGAGCCTAATGTACCTCACAAATTTGATAACATGATTTCAACTTTTATAGAATTATCAAAGAAAATTGGTAAGGACAAAGTGATATGGAGATATGACCCAATCTTAATGAATGATACCTATACATTAGAGTATCATGAAAAGGCATTTAAGCAGATGGCAGAACAGTTGTCTCCATATACGAATAAAGTTGTAATTAGCTTTATTGATCTATACACAAAAACCCAAAGAAATACGAAAGACTTAACTCTGAAGGAGATAAATAGTTATGATATGCTTGAAATTGCACGAATTTTTTCTATCATATCAAAGCAATACAAGTTAAGAATTGAAACTTGTGCTGAGAAAGTGGATCTAAGTCAATATGGAATTAATCATGGTTCATGCATTGATAAAGTTACGATAGAAAATATAATAGCTAGTAAATTGATTTGTGATAAGGATAAAAATCAGAGAAATGAATGTGCTTGTGTAGAAAGTATCGATGTTGGAACCTATAATACATGTAAGAATGGGTGTAAGTATTGTTATGCCAATTTTAATGATGCTAAAGTTACAGAAAATTCAAAGCTTTATGATCTTCATTCACCCTTACTTTGTGGAAGAATAACTGAAATGGATAAGATCACTGAAAGAAGTGTAAAATCTATGAGAGATAATCAATTTCGTTTATTTTAGGAATAGGAGCAAAGCTTGGAAC
>JAEYWQ010000089.1 GCA_023428885.1 Bacillota bacterium | reverse complement strand
ACAAGAGCATCTTAGCTGTCGTGTTCGAACCAAACTCTCTTTTGTAAGAGAAGAGGATGGAGATGAAGCTGGACTAACTATTTACATGAATAATCAACACCATTATGAAATCGCCTTAACGAAGCTAGAAGGAAAGGGTTGCCTTATCTTTCGAAGACAGATCGGATCCTTGTGGAAGGTGGAACAAAAGGTTCCTTATGATGCTGACGAAGTAGAGTTGGAATTACAGGCATCCCTTGAGCACTATATCTTCCTTTATGGTGAGAATGGAGAGTACAGGACGATAGGTCAAGGAGAAGCATCCTATCTGACTACAGAAGTGGGCGGCAGATTCACAGGTAATTATGTTGCAATTTACGCTACTGGTAATGGTAAGAAATGTAGGCAGAAAGCGAAATTTCAATGGTTCGAGTATATCATAGAGGAGTAAGCATTTTAAAGTAAGAAGCGCATTAAAGTAGGAAGCGTATTAAAGTAGGAAGCGCATTAAAGTAGGAAGCGCTTTAAAGTAGGAAGCGCATTAAAGTAGGAAGCGCATTAAAGTAGGAAGCAAATTAAAGTAAGAAGCAGGAGCTAGTAGAGGATGGAAAAGGTAAGTAAATTAGCGGATCTTCCTAACATTGGGAAGGAAATTGAAGACCAATTAAAGCAAATCGGAATATTTACTTATGATGACCTTTGTAGGATAGGTGCAGAACAAACTTGGTTAAAGATTCAAGCAATTGATTCTTCAGCCTGTATTAACAAACTGCTGGCCTTAGAAGGTGCAATACAGGGTGTGAAAAAGACACTATTAGCAGAGGAACGTAAGCTGGCGTTAAAGGAATTCTATAGCATGCACAAGCTAACCTAGGTTAGAGTGTGGATGAAGCAGTCGTTCTGTTGAGTAGTTTCAAAGAATAGAATCGATTTCATCAAGGAAATGCGCACTGAAAAGGACTTTTGATAGGAGAATAAAATGCAAATCAATATACTAGAGCTAATTGAAGGGGCGAAGCAAGCAAGAGGGTTAACGGTTATCATCGATGTATTTCGAGCATTTTCCATGGAGTGCTATTTATATGATAAGGGGGTGGCTAGCATCTACCCTGTGGGTGACATCAAGGAGGCATATCGTTTAAAAGAGGAAGATGCAAGTCGTATCCTGGTTGGAGAACGTGGTGGCAAGATTTGCGAGGGTTTTGACTATGGTAACTCACCTTCACAGATAAAGGAAGCAGATTTTGCTGGTAAGACGGTGATCCATACGACTAGTGCTGGAACTCAAGGAATAGCCAATGCAACACAGGCAAAGGAAATCATTACAGGAAGTTTGGTAAATGCAAAAGCAGTTGCCAGATATATTAAGTCTCTTGCAGCAGATGAGGTTTCTCTTGTATGTATGGGGAATGGTGGTGTAGTTCGTGCTAATGAAGATGTTCTTTGTGCAGAATACATCCAAAGCTTACTTACTGAGAAATCGTTTGATATCAAAGGGAAAATCCTAAGTTTAAGACAGGATGGAGGAGAGCACTTCTTTCAACCTTATACTCAGGAAGTGTTTCCACAGGAAGATTTTTTCTTATGTACCCGATATGATATCTTTCCTTTTGTCTTAAAAGTTAAGACTGATGATTACGGGAAGAAGATAGTGGTTAAAGAAGATATCATGTAGTAAAACTTTAATTTTAACTTTCATTCATAGGATAAAGGAGGTTACCATGGAACAAGACTACGAATTGGTACCACAAGCAGCTTTAAAATTGTCAAATCATATTCGATGTCCGATATGCAAAACAATATTTCGTGACTCTGTTATAGGCATAAATAAATGTCCACAATGTGGTTACGAAGAGCTAAATGATTTTGGTAAAGTTAGAACCTATCTGGAGGAAAACGGTAATGCACCAGCACATGTAATATCGAAGGCAACCGGGGTTTCAATAAAGAGAATAGATAGGTTTTTATTAGAGGGAAGGCTTGAGATACCAGAAGGCTCCCCTGTCTATATAAAGTGTCAAAGTTGCGGTACAGATCTTAGGTATGGACGCTTTTGTGCGGAATGTGCCCTAAAGATGTGCAAGCAAATACAAGTTAAGTTTAATGAAATGGACGTAGGCGAGCAACCAAAGAATAAAAAAATATCTGGAAAGATGCAGTTTTTAGATCGAGACAATAAATCAAAAGAGAATGTTAAAAAAGGATCAGTTAAAAAGACGAGATAGTATTAAGATAGTTACGTAAGGAGAACAGGGGGATGGAATACTTAGATATTGTGGACGAGCAAGGAATTCCAACTGGGGAAGTCATTGAACGCTCCATTGCACATGAGCTGGGGATTTTACATCGCTCCTCCCATGTGTGGCTCTTTCGCCATCATCATGGTAAGCTAGAAGTCTTACTACAAAAGCGTTGTAAAAATAAAGATTCTTTTCCTGGCTGTTATGATATCTCAAGTGCTGGACATATACCAGCAGGAGTTGACTTTGTCACATCTGCCCTAAGGGAATTAAAAGAAGAGTTAGGTGTTGATGCAGCAGTAGATGACTTGCATTTTTGTGGGCAAAGAAGAATACACTATGAAGAAGTATTCTATGGAAAGCGATTTGAGGATAATCAAGTTAGTAATGTTTATATGATCTTCGTCAATCAAGAAGCTAAGGAATTTGTCCTTCAATCAAGCGAGCTAGAAGAAGTTATCTGGATTGAGTTTACGGAGTGTGTCGTGCGTGTCCGCCAGAATACTATTCAACATTGCATTATGATAGAAGAATTAGAAATCTTAGAAAACGCCTTGAAGAAAGTTCTTGATTTGCGAAGCTTAGTCATCTAAAAAGAGCATGATGTAATGTGGTAAAATACAAGAAATAAACCATGTTGTTAAGTTAGATTGACAACATGGTTTTTATATTCCATAATATAGTTATTATGAGAGCTTTTATCAGATGTATAGAAGTCTCTTAGTTATGACGAAGGGATATGGGGAGATGAATTTGAAATTAGGGTTCTACGGTTCGGTAATTAATCTTTGTGCTGTGATTGCGTTTGCGGTAAGTATGCTAGTAAGAGTAGATTATGCCAGTTACTTGTCATCATTTTTTATTGCCATTGGTTTTATTCTAATGATGTGTGCCTATGCTGGGATTGCTACAGAGGATAATAAAGCTATGGGCTTTGCTACCTTGGTTTTTACTACGATATATGCCATACTAATTGTTTTTGTGTATTATACTCAGATGACTACGGTGCAGCTAGAAGAGTTAAACGAACAAGCTGCTAGGATTCTTGACTATCAGTCCTTTGGATTGATGTTTAACTTTGATTTATTAGGATATGGCTTTATGGCAGCAGCCACCTTCTTTGCAAGCTTCCTTGTGCTAACTAAGACAAAGGCTGATCGATGGCTAAAAGTCTTATTAAGAATCCACGGTATCTTTGCTATCAGTTGTTTTGTTCTACCCTTGCTTGGAGTTTTCACAAGTGATATGAAGGGGGGCGACTTGATTGGGGTTGCAGTTTTGGAATTCTGGTGTGTTTACTTTATTCCAGTTGGAATCTTATCGATCTTACATTTTAAAAGAAAGTAATCATATTGATAAGCTGAAAGCAAAAACCAAATATAAAGGAGTGACGGAATGGATTTACAGATTGTGAAAGGAAAATTTTCAGTTTGTAAGGTAACTGACATTGATCCACAATTACTAAAGAATGAGTTTACGTTTATCAGTACAACGGACCGAGAATTATCACTCATCTGCGAAACAAAATATGTTCCAGAGAACACCATTCAGGTGGAGCATAATTGGTCTTGTTTTCGAATTGCAGAGGATGCTTCCTTTGAGAAGTATGGAATGATTGCATTCTTATCGAAAATCATCGCAGAGTTGAAAACTAGTATCTTAGTAGTAGCTACCTTTGATACAGATTACATATTGATTCAGGATAAGAAGTTTGAAGAAGCGGTAAAGGCCTTAGAAGAAAATGGCTGTAAATTCTTATAATTTAGGAGGGAATGTATGAAAACGATCGTATTGTATTATACTTTTGGTGGGTCCAGCAAAGCGGAAGCTGAAAAGTTAGCAAATGAAACTGGAGCAAGCTTATGTCGTGTAGAGGAAAAGAAGAAAAGAGGTATGCTATCCGCAGTCTTATCGGGGTCTCCTAAGGCTATGAAAAGAGTTGCTTCTGAGATTAAACCGATTGCTTATCATCTAGAGGAGTTTGAACGAATTGTGATTGGTGGTCCAATCTGGGCAGGTTATCCTGCACCAGCCATCAATGCCATTTTGAATGCTCTTCCGCATGGCAAAGAGGTTGAGTTATTCTTCTGTTCTGGTGGTGGTGACTCAACAAAGAGTGTAGAAGGGACCAAAGCGCTTGTAGAGCAAAAAGGATGTAAATTAATCTCCTATCGCGATGTTAAAACTGGGCAAGGCATGAAGAAAACAAAGGAGTAGTAATGTGAAACGTTTATTGGTTTATTTGAAAGGATATAAGAAGGAGTGTATTCTAGCACCTTTGTTTAAGATGCTCGAAGCCTCCTTCGAACTCATTGTACCTTTGGTTGTAGCAGCCATCATCGATCATGGTATTGAATATAGGGATAAGTCATATATTATTTCCATGTGCTTAATCTTAATTGGTCTTGGTGTGGTTGGACTAGCTAGTTCAATTACGGCCCAATATTATTCAGCAAAGGCAGCAGTGGGATTTGCAACGAAATTAAGGCATGCCTTGTTCGAGCATCTGATGGGCTTATCTTTTACCGAAGTGGATCGGCTTGGTACTTCAACGATGATCACAAGAATGACAAGTGATGTAAACCTAGCACAAAACGGAGTAAATATGGTACTTCGTTTGTTTTTGCGTTCACCTTTTGTGGTGTTTGGTGCCATGATCATGGCATTTACCATTAATGTTGAAGCAGCATTAACCTTTGTTGCTGCAATTGTACTTTTATCATTTGTTGTCTTTACACTAATGTTAATCAATATTCCCATGTTTAAGAAGGTGCAGCTAACCTTAGAGAAAGTATTGGACAAGACGAGAGAGAATCTTACTGGTGTACGTGTGATCCGCGCCTTTGGTATTGAACAGTCGGAACAAAGAGAATTTGCCTCTTATAATGAGCTACTAACAAAGAACTTAAAAAGGTCAGGTAGAATCTCAGCCTTGATGAATCCTTTGACTTATGTAATTATCAATGTTGCCATCGTTTGGTTGATATGGATCGGTGCTATTAAGGTGGAGGAAGGAATCTTAACCCAGGGGCAGGTCGTAGCTCTTTATAGCTATATGTCCCAGATTTTGGTAGAATTGATTAAACTAGCAAATTTAATCATTCTAATGAATAAGTTTTTTGCATCCACCAATCGCATCGCTAGCATTTTTGATCTAACTTCAAGTATGGAGTATGGGGAAGATACAGTAAAAACCCATAACCCAGTGGATGAAATCGTAAGATTTGACAAGGTTTCTTTAGCCTACCATGAGTCGGCCGCTGAATCTTTATCGGATATTGACTTTGTAGTTAACAAGGGTGAAACGGTAGGTATTATCGGTGGAACCGGCTCTGGAAAGAGCTCCTTGGTAAATCTGATCCCAAGATTCTATGATGCAACTAAGGGTAATGTATTGCTGTATGGAAAGAATGTAAAGAAGTATAAGAAAGAAGAACTGGAGCAAAAGATAGCTGTTGTTATGCAAAAAGCGGTGCTCTTTGAAGGGGATATTGAGTCCAATCTTCGATGGGGTAAACCATTGGCCAGTAAGGAAGAAATGGAGTTGGCCATTGAGAGGGCTCAAGCCAAAGATGTGGTAGAGAGCAAAGGGGGCCTGGCTGGAAGAATTAATCAAGGTGGTAAAAATCTCTCCGGAGGTCAGCGACAACGATTATCCATTGCGCGTGCCTTGGTGAAAAATCCAGATATCTTGATTTTAGATGATAGTTCCTCAGCACTTGATTATGCTACTGATGCAAATCTTCGAAAGGCAATTCGTGACTTACCGAATCGGATCACAGTCTTTATCGTATCCCAAAGAACCTCAAGCATTCAGCATGCAGATAAAATTGTGGTTCTTGACGATGGAAGAATGGTGGGGCTTGGAACTCATGTACAGCTATTAGAACAGTGTGAAGTCTATCGTGAGATCTATGAGACCCAATTCAGCAGGAATCAACAAAGTCCAGCATCAAATCCTGAAGTTTCGGGGGTGAGCGCTTATGAGTAAAGAAAAAAAGACGAAGACATCCAACACTACCCTTAAGAAGATTCTTCGCTATATCAGGCATTATCTAGGTTATGTTATTGTAAGTCTTCTCTTGGCGATTTTAATCGTTGTACTAACACTCTATGTACCTATCCTGATTGGTAAAGCGATTGATGGTATTGTGTATGGCAAGGTAGATTTTGAGATGATTGCTAATAACATAGGAGTCATCCTTGTGATGGTTGCTATTACTGCTCTTGCTCAATGGGTGATGAATTCAATTAATAATAAGATGACCTATCATATTGTGAGGGATATCAGAACAGAGGCCTTTGACAAAATAGAACGCTTACCATTAAGTTATTTTGATCGACATTCTACAGGTGAAATCGTTAGTCGTGTTATCGCTGATGTGGATACCTTTGCAGATGGATTATTGCTAGGATTTACACAGTTATTCACCAGTGTAATTACTGTACTTGGAACACTAATTTTTATGCTAACCTTAAGCAAATCCATTACTCTCATGGTGATTCTTGTTACTCCTTTATCTTTGTTTGTTGCCAGCTACATTGCGAAACATACCTATTCGATGTTTAAGCTACAGTCAGAGACTAGAGCCCAGCAAACATCCTTGATCGATGAGATGATTGGAAATGAGAAGGTAGTAAAGGCCTATGGGCACGAAGAACAAGCGCTCAAAGACTTTGATGAAATTAATGATCGCTTAGAAACTTATTCCTTACGGGCAATCTTTTATTCCTCTATCACAAATCCTACAACAAGATTTGTCAACGGTCTCGTTTATGCCTTAGTTGCATTAACTGGTGCATTTGCTGTATTAAACTCAGGAATGAGTGTTGGTATTCTGTCTTCCTTTTTAAGTTATGCCAACCAATATACAAAGCCATTTAATGAGATCTCAGGTGTAATTACAGAATTACAGAATGCCCTAGCTTGTGCAGCTCGAATCTTTGAACTAATTGAAGAAGAGCCACAAAAAGAAGAAGCACCACAAGCAATAGAACTAAAGCAGGCCATAGGGGAAGTAAGCTTTGACAATGTTGCATTTTCTTATACCAAAGAAAAACCATTGATTGAGAACTTTAACCTTTTAGTAAAACCTGGACAAAGTATAGCAATTGTGGGACCAACAGGCTGTGGTAAAACTACACTAATTAATCTTATTATGAGATTTTATGATGTGAATGAAGGTAGTATCTTAGTAGATCACATCAATATTAAGGATATGACAAGGCATAGTTTGAGAACAAACTTTGGGATGGTGTTACAGGATACCTGGTTAAAGAAAGGAAGCATTCGTGATAACATTATTCTCGGTAAGCCAGATGCATCAGATGAGGAGATGATTCAAGCTGCGAAAGCAGCTCATGCCCACTCTTTTATCCGACGAATGCCAATGGGTTATGATACGATGGTTAGTGAAGAAGATGGTATGTTGTCACAAGGACAAAAGCAGCTCTTAAGTATTGCCAGAGTTATGCTCTGTCTGCCACCGATGTTAATATTAGATGAAGCCACCTCCTCCATTGATACCCGTACTGAGTTACAAATACAAAGTGCATTTGAACGTTTAATGAAAGGAAGAACAAGCTTTATCGTTGCCCATCGGCTTTCGACGATTCAAAAAGCAGATTTAATCTTGGTGATGAAAGATGGACATATCATTGAACAAGGAACGCACTTAGAACTTCTTGATCAAGAAGGTTTTTATGCTAAGCTTTATAATAGTCAATTTATAGCAGCTAGTGATGTAGGGTAAGAAACTAGGCTAGATTGGTTCTGGAAAAGTTAAAGGTCTGAATCAGAACCAATCTATTTAGAAGAGAGTTAAGAAAATAGATGCTTTCCTCTATAAATCATGGCATATATTCATCTTGGGATTATTAGAATATAATGTGTGATAGAAATAAAAAGAAGGTGAAATGTATGAAGCAAAGAGAATCTATAACATTAGAAACTAAGCATTTAATTCTTAGAAAGTTTTTAATGGAGGATATACCTTCATTTTTTTGTAATGTCATGTCTGATGAGAAAGTCTTTGAGTTTTTTGCTTTTGGAGCGCATCAGTCTGAAAAAGAAACAAAGAAAGAAGTAAAAGCTTATATCGCAGATTATGCTAAAGGAAATGTTTATGTTTGGGCTATTTGCGAGAAGGAAAGTAAGGAGGTTATAGGGAAAATATCGATTGATGATAGTTATTTGAGTATCTTACAAACCTGTGAAGTGGGATATATGATTGGCTCAAAATGGTGGGGGAAGGGATATGCCACCGAGGCACTCAGAGCGCTTATCGCTTATCTGTTTGAAGAAAATGTTTTCCTAATTGAAGCAAAACATAGCAGTCAAAATCCTGCTTCGGGGAAAGTATTAGAAAAAGCAGGAATGAGAAGAGAAGCTGTATTATCAGATCGAAGGATTGACAAAGACACAGGACAACGTTATGATTTGGTGATCTATAGTATACATAACCCTCGAATGAAATCAATGATCAAAGCGGCATCGGTCGAAGTTGATAGCTATTTTACTGAATTTATGAAGGAATATGACTATCCAACTCAGGCACAAGAAGAACTGACACATAATTATATTCTCTTGCAAGAAAGTGAAAATTATATTGATTTTCAGCGTCTGCTACTTGAGTATGAAGAGAAACAGGAGAATTTTAATAAGAATACGATAACGGAACTTCAGCAAATCGCCTATGGGAGTAGGATTCCTGAGTACAGTATAAATTTAATTTATTTAATTTGTATCTCAAAAAGCCTGCAAAAGCGTTATGAGGAAGTGCATTGGTCCCAACAGATGTTTCATGATGCTATGATGGATCTAAAATACAAACTTCATGAATGTTATCAGATGTATGATATCTGGGGGAACTTTGTAATCTGGTGGGAGATTGGTTTCTTTCATCTGTCAAGGGTAGCCCTTGGAAGGTTACAATTTGAGATTAGAGAATTCTTTGCTGAATATATAAAAGATGGCCTTTCTATTAAGAAAGGTGACCCGGTGATTAATTTACATATTCCATCTTCAGGCCCATTATATGAGAAGGACTGTCTGCAAGCATATAGGGCAGCAGCTAAATTTTATAAAGAGTATTTCCCAGGTAGAGTAATCTGGTTTATGTGCTCTTCTTGGCTTCTCTTCCCACAAAATAAAAAAATGTTACCAAAAGGCTCTAATATTTTAAAATTTATGAAGCATTATGATATCTTTGCTTGCGAGGTTGATATAAAACAAGGGGATCTGTGGAGGATATTCTACAAAGATAGTCAAAAGCCTGCAGAGGAACTTCCAAGGAACACTAGATTGCAACGAGCTTGTGCAGATTGGTTACTTGCAGGGAAATCTCTTGGTATTGGCCATGGAATCTTCTATATGAGAAAAGAAGGGCTATAAAAATATTTTCTGGATAAATTAATGGAACTAAAAGATCGGCTGCATCGTCTAAATCTTTGGAGTCAAAAATTTAAGACAGAAAGGATTATACTTATGAAAAAGGCAATGATTTATTTACTATTAATAACGCTTGTTATTAGCTTTGCAGGCTGTTCGAAATCAGAGGGCAGTGCGAATGAAAGCAAGAATATTGAGGGGGATTTGAAAGATATCTTAAAGGAAATCTATGATACCGCTGACCTTACAGAGGACTTTAAACAGTATTCCTTAGATAGATTACAAACCATTGATATCAATGTAGATAACTGCGAATATTACCTTGGAAAACAAGGGTTAGAGTTTCAAGAAGCAATTGCTTCCTCACCTTTGATGACAACAACAGCATATGAATTAGATCTTGTACGTGTCAAAGAAGGTGCTGATATAGAGCAGATAAAAACCGAGATTAAGGAAAATGTGAATCCAAGAAAATGGATTTGTGTGGGCGTAGATCCTAAGAATGTGATTGTAGACAGCATAGGGGACATCATTGTTGTTATCTTAAGTGATGATAATGCAACGGCATTACATAATGCCTTTCTTAAGCTTAAGGACTAATCTATGTTATTTTCAAATCTGAGTTTTATATTTTATTTTTTACCTATAGTTTTGGGACTTTATTTTATAGTCCCAAAACCACAAAAAAACTGGGTCTTGTTAGCAGCAAGCCTATTTTTTTATTTCTATGGGGAGCCCATATATGTCTTTCTCATGATTGGATCTATCATATCAGGTTTTCTTCATGGTTTATGGATTGAGAGAGCAAGGAATAGGCAGTATGCAAAGTTGCCTTTGATATCATCGATAGTAACAAGTGTCGGGATGCTTGGCTTGTTCAAATACGCAGATTTTATTCTCCATAACCTAAACTTACTCTTTGATGCTAACATATCCTTATTATCCCTGGCGCTACCAATTGGAATCAGTTTCTATACCTTTCAAATCTTGTCCTATACCATTGATGTTTATCGTGGGGATGCCAAGGTTCAAAAGAGTTTAATTGACTTTGCAACCTATGTTGCCTTATTTCCACAGTTAGTTGCTGGACCAATTGTTCGTTATACGACTGTTAAAGAGGAGTTAAAGTCACGCACTCATTCTTTTGACAATATGGCAAATGGGATCCATCGTTTTGTAATTGGACTATCCAAGAAGGTACTCATCGCTGACAAACTTGGAGAGTTTGGTCAGATCTTTGATCAGTCTGACGAGAAGACGATTCTCTTTTATTGGTTGTTTGCTCTAGCGTACATGTTACAGATTTATTTTGATTTTTCTGCCTATAGTGATATGGGAATTGGCTTGGGCAGAATGTTTGGTTTTCATTTTTGTGAGAACTTTAATTATCCTTTCATATCGAAAAGCATCACTGAGTTTTGGAGAAGGTGGCATATGTCTCTGGGAACTTGGTTTCGTGATTATGTATATATTCCCATGGGTGGCAATCGCGTTAGTAAAGTAAAATGGGTGAGGAATATCTTTGTCGTCTGGCTACTAACAGGGATTTGGCATGGGGCGAGCTGGAACTTCGTTGTTTGGGGCTTGTTCTTCGCTCTTGTTCTATTTCTTGAGAAGGTGTTCATAGCTAAACTTCTTGCGAAGTTACCAAGCATCCTCAGACATTGTTATGTGATCTTCCTTCTAATCATAAGTTTTGTTATCTTCAAAGGAGATGGAATGACAGATGCCATCAATCACTTAAGAGGAATGTTTGGTAAACTTACGATACCCTTGGTTGGGGGAGAGACCTTATATTATCTTCGAAGTTATGCTGGCTTATTTCTTCTGGCTATCATTTTTTCAACCCCAGTTGCAGATGTGCTTGCTAAGAAGATAAAAAGCTATGGCTTTGGATTGAAAGTAGCCAATGTACTAGAACCTATTGCCCATCTTATCTTGATGTTGTTAGTAATCGGATATCTGGTAGATGGGTCCTTCCATCCATTTTTATATTTCCGATTTTAAGAGGAGTGATATATGAAAGTAAAGAATATTATTGTGACAGTTAGCTTTCTACTCATCTTATTTGGAGGTATGTTAATCAATCTGATTCTGCCAGATGAGATGTATTCTAATAGTGAGAGACGTAAGTTACAGCAAAGACCTTCCTACTCATACGAGGCTCTGATGAATGGAAGTTTATTTGAAGAATTTGAAAATTATAGTTTAGACCAGTTTGCGTTTCGTGATTTCTTTCGCAAGATAAAAGCGATGAGTAATTACTATGTGTTTGGCCAAAAAGATAATAATGATATTTATATCATCGATGGAAATATCAATAAGTTAGACTATCCGCTGAATGAAAAAGCAGTGTCTTATGTAGTTGATAAGATCAATACGTTATATAAAACTTATCTGGAAGGTAAAGATGTTAGTTTTGCAATTATCCCCGATAAGAATTATTTTCTTGCAAAAAAACATGGATACTTAGCACTGGATTACGAGAAAATGGAAGCAATTATGAAGGAATCCCTGATTGAGTTAACTTATATTAATTTATTCGATCAGTTAACCATAGACGATTATTATCGGACAGACCTTCACTGGAGACAGGAAAAGATTATAAAATTAGCTGATCATATTCTGGCGGAAATGGGTAATGTAGAGAAGGCCTCAGAAGGTGAGTACACGATAAACAAATACCAGCCGTTCTATGGATCATATTATGGTCAGTCAGCATTAGAACTGAAAGCAGATACACTAGTTTACTTGACAAGTGATTTTATTGAAAAAGCAGTAGTGACTGATTATGAAGAGAAGAAGCAGATCGATTTATATCAAGTCAATCAGTTAGGAGGGATGGACTCCTATGATGTATTCCTAGCAGGAGCAAAAGCTCTAATTACCATAGAGAGTCCTGAGAATAAGTCAGGAAAAGAACTGATTTTATTTCGCGATTCTTTTGGAAGCAGCATAGCACCCCTTCTGCTAACTAGCTATGCAAAGATTACACTAGTAGACTTACGCTATATTTCTACTGAATTGTTAGAGAATTATATCGATTTTACTAAGAATTCTGACGTACTATTTCTTTATAATACTCAAGTTTTAAATCATGGTTATATGTTAAAATAACTGTGTAATTATCCAGTAATTATATAATGTTATCAGGCCTGGGATTAGATATAATAGGGGCATACTCTAGTGCATCCCAAGCCCTTTGGAGCTAGGGGGTATGCCTAGGTGGAAGGGAGGCCTCTATGAGATTCAAAGCGAAAGTCTTGATAGCATTTGCTTTAGCTTGCCTTCTATTGATAGCTGAATTGCATTGGGATAGCGGAATAATGTATCCAAAAGCTGCAAAGGTATCAACGGGTAAGCAAACTGGAAAGAAGAAAGCAATAAAAGCACCAACACCAACAGTCACACCTGCACCAACCAAAGCGCCGACACCGATATCAAAAAAAGCGCCGACACCAACACCAACCAAAGTGCCAACATTAACGCCAATACCTACCATTGCACCAACACCAGTACCAACTCCAACTACACTCCCTGAAGATCAACCATCCAAGGTAGTTGGATATTATGCGGCCTGGTCTGTATATTCTGGTTTCGCACCAGATAAACTTGATGCAAGTAAACTAACACATATTAACTACGCGTTTGCAAATATCGGAAGTGACCTAAAGATTGCACTTGGTTATCCGGACGTTGATCCAAGTAATATTAGCAAATTGAATGATTTAAAACGTAGCTACCCAAACCTTAAAACATTGATTGCTATTGGTGGGTGGTCATGGTCTGGCCGCTTTTCCGATGTGGCATTGACTGATGCTTCGAGAACAACATTTGCAGATAGTATTGTTGCTTTTATCTTAAAATACGGATTTGATGGAGTAGATCTAGATTGGGAATACCCAGTTACCGGTGGTTTATCCACTAATATTCATAGACCAGAAGATAAGAAAAACTTCACTTTATTATTACAAAAGATAAGAGAAAAATTAGATGCCCAAGAAAAAATTGACGGAAAAGAGTACCTTCTATCCTTCGCAGGGGCAGCTGGAGCTTGGTATGTGAATAATATTGAGTTAAGTAATATCAAGAATTATGTAGATTATGCGAATATTATGACTTATGACATTCACGGGAACTGGGAATCACGTACCGATTTTAATGCACCATTATATAATTATGATGCTACTAAGGTAAGTGTCGCTTCCAATATCGATGTATGGCTTGCGGCAGGATTTCCAAAAGAAAAACTGATTATGGGTGTACCTTTCTATGGCTATCTCTATCGTCAGGTATCCAATGTAAATCAAGGGTTATTCCAGACTTACTCTGGTAGTCAATCAATCAGTTATGCAAATATTGCTGGGAATTATCTGAATGCCACTGGATATCAGAAGTATTTTCATAGTAGCGCAAAGGTTCCTTGGTTATTCAATGGATCAACATTCATAACCTATGAGGATGAGCAGTCCATGGCTGAAAAAGCAGCATATATTAAAAATAAGGGCTTAGGTGGAGCTATGATTTGGGAATTAAGTCAGGATCCAAACCGAGTATTATTGAATGCATTGTCACAGGAACTTAATAAGAATTAAAGAGTAGAGTTGAATAATGAAATAATAGCATATGCCAAGAGGACGGGGATGTTGACACATATAACAAGAGTGACAACATCCCCGTCCTCTTGGCACAGTAGCAGCGTAAAACAGCTCATGACTTCATAGTCTGAACTGAAACAAATATTCCTTTGAATTCGTTGAAAACTTTTATGTTAATGTGATATAATTAGACAATAATCATCAATTACTAAGGAGGTATTATCATGGCATCTATTCAGGGTAATCACAGGAGAATATTGATCTCATTACTATGTGCAAGTATTTTTATACAGATATTCTACCCTGGTGCCCATGCGTATGCAAATGCTAAGCATAGAGTTTTATTTATAAGCTCCTATACAGAGAGTTTTGCTACTGTGCCTGACCAAATAACAGGTATCCAATCAGTGTTAAAAGCGAAGGATATAGCCCTTGACATCGAATATATGGATACAAAACGATTTGACAATCAAGAGAATCATACATTATTTTTTAATGGCTTAAAATATAAACTCGAAAATTTACCACCCTATGATGCAATTATTGTTGGTGATGATAACGCATTGCAGTTTGCGATGGATCATCAAGAAGAGCTATTTCCACAGATACCGATCGTGTTTTTAGGCATCAATGATAAAGAGCGTGCCATAAAGGCCAGTAGGAACCCATATATGACTGGTAGTGTGGAGGAAACATCACTGATAGAAAATATAGAGATTGCTTATCGTTTCCAACCAAATGCAAAGAAAGTTGTAGCAATTGTTGATGGTACATTGACTGGGAAAGGTGATTTGAATCAATTTCTAGCAGCCGATGCATATTTTAAGGATTTAGAATTTGACTACCTTGATGTATCTATGTATAGCTATGAGGAGTTTGGAGCCCAGTTAGAGAACATTACCGATGATTCGATACTATTTTACTTGAGTATGAGTCAGGATAAGACAGGAAAAACCATAGGTTTAGATCGTGAGTTTGCACTGATCAAAGAACATACGAAGGTTCCCGTGTATCGTGCTTCCATTGGTGGAGTAGGTGATGGCTTATTGGGTGGAAAGATGATTTCTTATGTAGAGCTTGGTGAAATATCTGCCCAGATGGTTGTAGATATTTTGAATGGAACAGACATTAGCTCAATTCCGCTAAGAGAAGACACACCATATTATTATCTTTTTGATTATGATTTGATCAAAAAGTATAACATTGATGAGGATTTGATTCCTGATGGTGCCACCTTACTTAATAAGAAAGAGAATGTATTTGAAAAATATCGAAATGCTATTATGATAACAGGAAGTTTGTCAGCCTTCTTCCTCTTTTTGACGATAACACTTATCATTGATAATCTAAAAAGAAGAGCAATTCAGAAAAAACTTCGTGAAAATAATGAAGAGTTGGCGGCGATTTATGAGGAATTAACGGCCTCCGAAGAGGAATTACGTTTACAGAATGAACTAATTCAAAAACATGCCCAGGAGGTTAGCATTCTACATAGTAAGTATCAAAATGCAATTCAAAGTACTGATAGTGCAGTCTGGGAGGTTGATTTATCAAGCAAGCAGGTGAGGATTTCTGAAAATTTATCACAGATTCTTCAAAGTGAAGTTCCGCATGAAGGTGAATTTTATCAGTTAGCCAATATTATTATAGCTCCAGAATATCGTAAAACATTATTGAACGAAGCGACTAGATATCTAAACGGCAATAAAACAGAGATTAACATAGAAATCTTAGCCAACACTAGCAACTATCCAAAATGGATCTTAATTCGAGGAAGTGGCATTAAGGATGGAGATGATAAGGTAGGCATGCTTCATGGTATTCTTCTTGATATTACAAAGAGGAAAGAACAAGAATTGTATATCGAATACCATGCAAGACATGATTACTTGACGCATTTGCCAAATAGAATGACCTTTATGGAGCAGTTAGGGGAACAATTAAAGTTTGATAATGCCGGGGCAGTGTTCTTATTGGATATTGATAACTTTAAGAGTATAAATGATACCTTGGGTCACTTGTATGGAGATGAACTCATAAAACAGATTGCAGAGCGATTGCTTTCTATCGCAGATGATAATATGATGGTGGCTCGACTTGGCGGGGATGAATTCTTGATTTTAATCTCCAATACAATAGCGAAGGATGATATCGATCAGTACGCGCAAAAAGTAAAGAATGCTTTTGAAGAAGCTTTTATTGTGAATGGAAGAGAAAACTATGTTAACTGCAGCATGGGAATCACCTGCTATCCGATGGATAGTAACAATATCAATCAATTAATTATGAATGCAGATACAGCCATGTATCAGGTGAAACATGGGGAAAAGAATAACTATATCTATTACAATCATGATATGAAGCAAGACATCAGTAAAAAGCGTGAAATCGAGGAAATCCTACGAAGAGCCATAAAGCAGGATGGTTTTGAATTACTTTACCAACCGCAGGTAGATACGGTAACTGGAGATATTGTTGGGTTTGAAGCTTTGGTGAGACTTCAGAATTATGTTGTGCGACCAGATGTGTTTATAGGTGTAGCAGAGGAGGCAGGCTTGATTGTGGAGCTTGGTCGCTGGGTAACAAAAACGGCAATTGAGCAAATTGTAGCATGGAGAAATCATGGACTGACAGGCAAGGTAGTTGCTATCAACTTTTCAAGCAAACAACTTCGTGATCCAGATTATATTCCATATCTTGAATCACTATTGGAACAGTACGAGGTGAGTCCAAAGTGTTTAGAAATTGAGATTACAGAAAGTGTTTTACTAGAGAAGAACCAACTCACGCTTAGTTATCTCCATCAACTGAAAGGATTGGGTGTAAGATTGGCACTGGATGATTTTGGTACAGGTTATTCCTCAATTAATTATCTTACCTACCTACCAGTGGATAAAATTAAACTGGATAAATCCATTAACGATAAGTTCTTGAACTTAGACGATAATAAAGTGATTGCAAGTATTATTTCACTAGCTCATAGTCTCAATCTTAGCATAACAGCAGAGGGAATTGAGGACTGGATAAAGTACGAGAAACTTAAAGATGCAGGTTGTGATTTTATTCAGGGCTATCTGTTTAGTAAACCAATCACAGCAGATGAAATTGAAGCACTCTATCATAAAAATATGTTCTATACTAGAATTAAGTAGAACTTCATAAGCAAACAAAGCGACAGGAGGATTAGGTGACATAGGAAGTGACAAGGGGACAGGTAAGTTGTCAAACTTACCTGTCCCCTTGTCACTTCCTATGTCAGTTTGCTACACTCTTAGCACCGCTATAAACGATATGCTTTAGCGAGACCTCCTTCGGAAGTCTCTTTGTATCTATTGTGCATGTCCAATCCAGTCTGGTACATCGTCGCAATAACCATATCAAAAGAGATCTTTCGTGAAGAAGCTAAGAAGTTAGCTAAACTAACGGCATTGATAGCGCGCATTGCTGCGACTGCATTACGTTCAATACATGGAATCTGAACCATGCCATTGATCGGATCACAGGTAAGTCCTAGATGATGTTCCATAGCAACTTCAGCAGCATATTCTATTTGATCCAAATCCATCCCAAAGAGTTCAGCAAGGGCAGCGGAAGCCATACAGCAAGCAGAACCAATTTCGGCCTGGCAACCACACTCAGCTCCGCTAATGGAGGCATTATGCTTAATTAAGTTACCAATGAGCCCACCGGTCGCAAGTGCGTGAAGAATTTGGGTATCAGAGAGGTTTTTCTTTTCCTGCATGTACATGAGAACTGCAGGGACAACACCACAAGAACCACAAGTTGGTGCGGTAACAACAACACCATTATCTGCATTCTGTTCGCTGACTGCGTAGGCATAGGCACATACGATTCGATTCTCGTAGGTTTGAGCAGACTCATCCATATGGCGTTGATTGTATAAGAATTTCGCTTTTCTTTCTAAGCCAATACCACCTGGCAAGATACCAGAAGCGGTTAATCCCTCCTTAATTGAGTTTTTCATCACTGCCCAGATATCTGATAGATACTCCCAGATGAAAGAGCCTTCAATCATTTCTACATACTGCCAGAGGCGAAGATTGTTAGCTTTACAGTAAATTGAAATTTCGTTATAACTGTTTAAATCATAGATTTCCGGAAGTTTTCCTTTCTCTCTTCCGACGATTTCAATTGCTCCTCCACCCACACTTATCACTCTTAAATGACCTAATTCAGTCCCCTGTTTGTAAGCAAAAAAATCCATGGTATTGGGATGAGGGAGACCCTTAGTAGTGGTATCAAAGATAATATTTACCGGATAAGGAGACAAGGCTTGTTGTATGGCACGGTCAGTTCGATGTCCTTTTCCAGTCTTGGCTAAGGACTCATAAAGAATGACTTCAAACGAATCTGCTTCCTTATATTCACTTAAAAACTGACGAGCTGCAGCACTTGGTCCCATGGTATGAGAACTCGATGGTCCATTTCCTGCTTTATATAAATCTTTTAGTGTTTTCAATGGGTGCCTCCTTTGATTTTCTTTAATCATTAGTATAACAGGTTCATGTCTAATTTATATAAACTGCATTGTTGTCAACAGCGTAATACTGTAATTACTTCTTTTTTAGTAATTGCAGTTTGTGCTGTTTTGGTGTGATACCAGTCACTTTTTTATAGGTTTTAATAAAATGACTACAATCAGAGAAGCCAGCTTCCTGACTGATATAGTTTAGATCATAATCTGTGAATAGGAGCATGTCCTGGGTTTTACTAATCTTAATAAATTCTATATAGTCCTTACAGGATTTTCCGTAGATTTGCTTAAAGAGTTTAGCAAAATTGGAATAACTCATATTACAACGTTTTGCCAAATCTGTTACTAATAAAGATTCACTTGAATGATCATCAATATATTCAAGAATCTGATCAAATTCAGTTTCTTCCTTGTTTGATACCATTACTTTGCCAGTATCAAAACCGTGGTTTCTCCATATTCGTAGGATATAAGTCAATAAGCGACTGATGTTACTAGTCATAATTAAATCGTAACCAAAGCTGCAATGAGCTCTCTCATAGATACACTCGCGAAATAGGCTTTCGATTGGAAAAGGTTCTAACTCAAAGGCCCTGATCAGGATTGGGGCGTTCTCATCCTCCTTAGCATGGGCCAATAGTGATCGAAAGCGTGTGGATTCTGTGGTGATACGATTTAGGGAATATAAATCGAACTGTAAAACCAGATAGCTTGTAGATGAGGAATCATTTTTAAAGATACTGTGTATGGTCTTAGGATGGAATAATATCAGATCCCCTTTCTTGGCTTCGTAGATATTCCCATCGCTTTCTGTAGTAATTTCACCTTCTACTATATATAAAATCTCAACAAAATGATGCCAATGATTTCGGACTGGAAAATTTTCTTTTTGTGTATCAAATACAAAGCACTCATATGGGCTATGTAATGAGTCTAAATATTCGTATAATTTATTCATGAGTACCTCAATAATTTTTTCTTTAGTTTATCATCTAATAGAGAAAAGTACAATTTATTTTTAAGATATTCCTATGAATAGAAAATGGGAAAGAGTAGAATGAAAGTCTTAGGTTTTTCGAATTGGAGGTATTCATATGGTAGATGTATCAGGTAAATGGGCACTAATTACTGGAGCTAGCCGTGGTGTTGGTTACCAGATTGCAATCTTTATGGCCAAGAGAGCTTGTAATCTTATTCTACATTCAAGAGATTTATCACATACAGAAGATGTTTTATCAGAGGTTAAGAGTTTGGGAGTACAAGCTTATGCAGTAGCAGCAGAGTTATCAGATCCCTACGCAGTACAAGCAATGTTGAAAGAGATAGATGATTTCAAGGTTCCAGTGGATATCGTATTTAATGATGCAGGGGTTCAGATTGCATATCGTAATGAGTATTTTAAAACTCCGGTGGAAGATTTTACGGCTAGTTTTATGATTAATACAATTTCTCCTGCAATGATTTGTTATCATTTCTTACCAAAGATGATAGAGAGAGGGTTTGGACGAATCATTAATACTACAAGTGGAATCAAAGACGAACCACAGCAAGCAGGGTATTCCGCAAGTAAAGCAGCGCTTGACAAATTTACCAAGGACTTGTCAACGGTAATTGAAGGCACCGATGTTTGTATGAACATTACTGATCCAGGCTGGTGCCGTACAGACTTGGGCGGACCATATGCACCGAATGCTGTGGAAAGTTGTATTCCTGGTATCTTAGTTGGAGCTTTCATTGATGACAAGAAGAGCGGTAGATTACTACATGCTCAATGGTTTACGGACATGACATTAGAAGATGCTGTAAAGAGAGCAGAAACCTTATAAAAGATAAAGGAGCCGCTTTGAATGCCAAGATCAAACACAAAAACCATGTGTTTGTCTTTTGCACACAAAGTGACTCCTTATTCTTTCAACAGTGTATTTAGAGAAATATAGTCTGATCTGCTTGTCGGCTTCACTGCCTCCTAGTCACCTGTCTCCTTGGTTTTACCTGTCCATCAAACTTAGGATAATTTCTTTGATTTCTCGGCACAAACTTTCATAGCATTCATAATACTACTGCGAAAACCGGTTTCTTCCAGAACACGTACTGCTTCTATAGTAGTTCCGCCAGGGGAGCAAACCATGTCCTTTAATTGTCCAGGATGAAGCCCGGTTTCTAGGACCATCTTTGCGCTTCCAAGAACAGCCTGGGCAGCGAACTTATATGCTTTATCACGTGGCATACCTTGTGCAACTGCAGCATCTGCCATGGCTTCAATCATAATAAATACATAGGCTGGAGAGCTACCGCTGACAGCTACTACCGCATCCATCAGATGTTCACTCACCTGTTCTGCTTTACCAAAGCTACCCAATAAACTCATAACAAGCTTCATATCTTCTTCTGTCACCTGATCATTTGCACAGACTGCTGTAATTCCTTCGGACACTAAGGCAGGAGTGTTAGGCATAGTACGCACAATCTTTAAGGTACGTTCGAATATAGATTCTACCTTCTTTAAAGATTGGCCTGCAGCTATCGTTATGATTAAGGTTGTCTTTTTAACCTCATCTGCAATCTCTCTAATCACGGTCTCATAAAACTGTGGTTTCACCGATAGAAATAATACATCTACGTTGCTTGCTACTTCAATATTATTAGTTGTAGTCTGAATGCCTAAGTTTTGTTTGGCTGTATCTAAGGCTTTATTTACTGCATCAGAAGCAAGAATATCTTCTGGAGCAACTATCTTATTTTGAATCATTCCATTCATCATGGCAGTAGCCATATTGCCACAGCCGATAAATCCTAATTTCATAATGAAACCTCCCACTAATCTCCAACATTTTTCTTATTATAGCACATAAATCATAAAACAAATATTTATTTTAAGTATAGCTATCTTTTTTGAATACGAAAACTCAAATTATCCTTGGCATAGATCGGGGTATATCCCTTTGTTTTCAGATATTCATTAATGTCTGATATGATTTTACTTGAAGTAGCAGAGAGTGAAAAACTCTGACCGCCACAGGTATCATGAAAATGGAGTATGGTTTCATTGGTTTCCAAAAGATATTTCTTGAACTCACTAACTTCGTATAAATTCATTTTGCGAAAACCTCCTATTTACTATTGCAATCATCATATTTCAGGAAATCATAAAAATCAAGTGAAAGTTGTGAATATTAATATCTTTACGAATGAATTTATTTATGCTAAAATATAGGAAACCAGAAAACTAAAAACAGTTTCCTAGTTTCTTAAGAAATGAGGTAGATTTTTAATGGACTTAGAGATCATGAATAAAACTAAAATTATGGAAGCAACCTTGCAAGAGTTTAATGAGAATAATTTTAAGTTTACGATGGATAGTATAGCAAAACGTATTGGTATGAGTAAAAAGACAATTTATGCTCTTTTTCCTGACAAGGAAACACTTTTTTTAGATGCAGTAGATTATTTTTTTCAGATGATCAAAGAAAGCGAACAGTTAATCTATGAAAATCAAGAGATGGACCTATTAGAAAAGATTCAAAAGATCTTAATTGCCTTACCAGAGAGATATGCCAACATAGACTGGCGACAGATTGCAGTATTAAGAGAACGATTCCCTAAAATATACGCAAAAGTTGAGTGTCGTCTTGAAAGTGGATGGGAGACAACCTTAGATTTATTACAAGAAGCAATGAAGGAAGGTAAGATTAAACCGATTTCTCTGCCTATATTTAAGGCTATTGTAGAAGCTAGTATTGAGCACTTTATTGGTAGTACAACACTATTAGTGAATGATATTGATTACCAAACAGCATTACATGAGATGGTTTCCATATTAATCAATGGAATCAAAGCATAGAGGAAAGGAGAAGGAATGAGAGAGAGAATTTATCTTAATAATGATTGGAAGTTTACGACAAGCTTTAAGGATGACCTAATTCAGGATAATACAGGGATGGAAGGACTGGAAGACGTTAGGCTACCACATAACGTAAAAGAATTACCATTCAATTATTTCTCGGAAGAGGACTATCAGATGGTTAGCGGGTATGCACGAAAGGTAAGCTTAAGCCCTGAGTGGAAGGGGAAGAGTTTTTTCGTCACCTTTGAAGCTGTAGCTCATGAGGCAACCGTGTATATCAATGGAACCCAGGCAGCAATTCATCGTTGTGGATACACAGCTTTTACGGTGGATATCACACCCTATGTAGGATTTGATGTGGATAACTACATAGTTGTGAAAGTGGACAGTAGAGAAAGCTTGAACGTCCCACCCTTTGGCTTTGTTGTAGATTACTTAACCTACGGTGGAATCTATCGTGAAGTATATCTGGATGTGGTGGATGCAGTCTCTATTAAGGATGTATTTGTAAAGACAAAGCAGGTGTTAGAGGATAAGAAGAAGCTGGAATTAGAGATCACGCTGGAAGGAATGATAAAAGAGGGCTTATATGCTCAGGTTTATCTGGGGGATGAATTGCTAGATAGCATATCGATAACAGATAGCTTCACAACTTGGGCGTGTGAAGTTACTAAGGTTAATCTTTGGAGTATCGAACATCCGATGCTATATGATGTTACTGTTGTTTTGCAAGACATTTCACTGGAACTAGATCGAATCACAGTAAGAACTGGATTTCGGGAAGTAAAATTTTGCAATGACGGTTTTTACTTAAATGGTCAACGGGTGAAACTTCGCGGGGTTAATCGTCACCAGTCTTATCCTTATGTAGGATATGCAATGCCTAAGTCACCTCAGCAAAGAGATGCTGATATCATACGGAATGAACTTGGTATGAATGCAGTTCGTACTTCTCATTATCCTCAATCCAAATACTTTTTGGATCGCTGTGATGAGCTAGGATTATTGGTGTTTACTGAGATTCCAGGCTGGCAACATATTGGAGATGAGGAGTGGAAAGAGCAGGCAAAAAAAAATGTGGAGGAAATGGTGCTACAGTATCGTAATCATCCATCCATAGTTCTGTGGGGTGTACGAATCAATGAATCACAGGATGATGATGAGCTCTATGAAAAAACGAATCAGCTTGCACATAATCTAGATCCCACGAGACAAACTGGTGGAGTAAGATATATTAAGAAAAGCCACATGTTAGAGGATGTCTATACTTTCAATGATTTTTCCTTTGATGGATTGGGTAATGGGATTGAGAAGAAACATAAGGTTGCCAGTAAATCGGACGCACCTTATCTGGTCTCAGAATATAACGGTCATATGTATCCGACCAAGGCCTTTGATGATGAGGAACACAGATTAGAGCATGCTTTACGCCATGCAAAAGTGTTGGATGCTATCTTAGGAGATGATGGTGTTAGTGGAGGCTTTGCTTGGTGTATGTTTGATTACAATACGCACAAGGATTTTGGAAGTGGTGATAAAATCTGCTATCACGGCTTAATGGATATGTTTCGTAACCCAAAGCTAGCAGCAGCTGTTTATCAAAGCCAAGGTGCCAATAACACTGTTTTAGAGCTTGGAACTTCCATGGATATCGGGGAACATCCAGGAGGAAGACAAGGGAAAATCTACGCCTTTACCAATGCAGATAGTGTCAGGGTTTATAAAAACAATGAATTGATTAAAGAGTTCTGGCCGAATACAGAGGAATTTCGCCATCTTGAGCACCCTCCGATTTTAATCGATGATTTGATTGGGGATCGATTAATGGAGGCAGAAGGATTTGGTCGGCGGAAAGCGGAGCAGGTCAAAGGATTATTAGGTGATTTCGCTGAACATGGCTTTCGTTTACCACTAAAAAGCAAACTAATGGCAGTAAAGCTTATGGTATTGAATAAGCTTACCTTCCAAGATGCTTATCGACTGTACAGCACTTATTACAGCGACTGGGGTAGTCAGGCGAGAAAGTATCGCTTCGATGCTATCAAGAATGGTGAGCTAGCAGTCAGTATTGTGAAGTGTCCATCTGATCGGGCGCATCTGGAAGTGGATGTAAGTCACACCAAGTTGTTGGAAGATAACACCTATGATGTGGCCTGCATAAGAATTCAAGCCAAAGGACAACAAGGCAGTAACTTAACCTATTATCAGGAAGCTCTAGAACTAAGAGCAGAAGGTGCTATAGAGATCATAGGGCCTCGAATCATTAGTATGAAAGGGGGCTGTGCTGGAACCTACGTTAAGAGTACAAGTAAAGCAGGAGAAGGTAAGCTTCTGATTATAAGTAATAGCATGGAAGCAGTAGAACTTAACTTTCAGGTTATTATGAATGATTGAGAAGCATAATTTCATTGGAAAAGGAGAAGGATTATGATTTTAACGAGAAAGCAAAAAGTATCCTACGGAACGGGTGCGGTAGGAAAAGATATGGTATATGCTTTTGTATCGGGGTTTCTATTGTATTATTTTAATGTAGTCTTAGGTATTAGCGGAGCATTTGTTGGTGTATTGTTCATGGTGGCAAGAATCTTTGATGCCTTCAATGATCCTTTGATGGGTGTCATTGTTGAAAAAACGAAAACACGTTGGGGTAAGTTTCGACCTTGGTTATTGATTGGTACAATCAGTAACGCAGGAGTCTTATATGCAATGTTTTCAGTACCTGAAGGTTTAAAAGGAGTTCCCTTGTTGGCGTATGTTTCTGTCGCTTACATCTTATGGGGAGTTACATATACAATCATGGATATCCCTTATTGGTCCATGATTCCTGCAATTACCGAACCTGGAAAGGAAAGAGAGAATGTGTCAGTGATAGCAAGGAGCTGTGCTGGAGTTGGATTTGCAATACCAACAGCCTTGACCTTACCGCTCGTTGGCCTTCTTGGTGCTGGAAATGATCATCTTGGTTTTCAGTATATGGCTATAGGGATTGCTATCATTTTTATTATCACAATTAGTATTACTGCAGCAAATGTAAGCGAACACAAGGAGGCAAAGCTAGAGAAGTCTCAGTCTATTAAGGATATGTTAATGTCTCTGCTTAGGAATGATCAGGCTCTTGTAGTAGTAATCGGTATTATCGTATTTAATTCATCCTTGTATTTGACTCAATCACTTGCTCTATACTTTTTTAAGTACGACATTGGAAATGAGGATTTATTTGGTGTGTTTGGTACAGTTGGCGGTGCAGCACAGATTCTCTCTATGATGATGTTACCAGTACTTCGTAAAAAACTGGAATGCAAAAAGATACTCATTTTAGCGATTGCTATTACACTCTCTGGTTATGCTTTCTTATTTACCTTAGGAACATTACAAATCACTAACTTAGTGCTTTTATGTATGGCAGCAATTATTATTTTCATTGGGTTTGGTCTGGCAACAGTATTAACCACAATTTTCTTAGCGGATTCCATCGATTACGGAGAGTGGAAAAATCATCAGAGAAATGAAAGTGT
>JAEYWQ010000064.1 GCA_023428885.1 Bacillota bacterium | reverse complement strand
ATTGTTGATAAGAACAATGTAGATTCTACTGAAGTTCAAAGTGTTATTAATCCATAATATGTGAAATTGTAGATAAATAAAATTCATATTAGGATGAAATAATTAAGAAGAGTCTAGATTAGGACTTGAAATTATATAGCCAATATAGTACGCTTTCCGTGTATACGGAAGGCGTTTTGGCGTTTAACAAGGAGATAGAGGCATGAAAATAAAGAGTACAATATTCATTGGTGGTTTAATTCTAATAACTTTATTTACTCTAATAGGATATAGCAATTTATTGGATAGTAAAGAGGAGAGTATGGAATCAACTCCTAAATATGTTTTTACTTATGCGGAAAATCAAGCAGAAGGATATCCTACAACAGAATCAGCAAAATATTTTGCTGAGTTAGTATATGAGAAGTCAGAAGGCAGTATTAAAATAAATGTTTATGCTGATGGTAAACTTGGTGATGAAGTATCTGTCATAGAGCAAATGAAGTATGGAGGTCTTGATTTTGCCAGAGCTTCCATTATGACTATGGGAGAATATATACCAGAAATGAATGTCTTGCAACTACCTTATCTATATAATAATTCTGAACACATGTGGAAGGTGTTAGATGGTGAAATTGGATACGAGATTATGGAGAATGTGCAAAATTATGGGTTAGTTGCACTTTCTTGGTATGATGCAGGAACAAGGAATTTCTACACAAGAGAAAAAGTGGAGAAATTAGAAGATTTACAAGGACTCAAAATTAGAGTAGCAAAATCAGAACTGATGAAGAACTTGGTTTCTTCTCTCGGTGCAACTCCCATCGCTATGGACTACTCCGAAGTCTATTCAGAATTAGAACTTGGGACAATCGATGGGGCAGAAAATAACTGGCCATCTTATGAAACAATGGATCACCACAAAGTTGCTAAATATATGTTAGAAGATGAACATAATCAAATACCAGAGTTACAGTTAATGTCAGAGATTACTTGGAATAAATTAACTACAGCGGAGCAAAACATTATTAAAGAGTGTGCCATAGAATCATCCATTTATGAGAAAAATCTTTGGGCTAAATATGTATCTGATTCTAAAGCAAGAGCGGAAGCAGAAGGGGTAATAGTCACAGAGTTAGAAGGAGAAGAGAAACAAAAGTTCAAAGATGCTGTTATGACAGTCTATAATCACCTTGAACCTGAGTATCATGACTTGGTTCAACGGATTATTGATGCAGGTAAATAAAGTCGTATGATTTGTAGCTTAAAAAGGAGCATAACAAAATGACAGCACGCGGATTTGTTCCTACTGATGAAAAAGAGTTCAATGAGCATAGCATGACGATCTTAAGAAAAGCCCAAGAGGATATACTATTTTTGCTTGAACGGGGATATCCAATAAAAAGTGCCTCCACATTTGTTGGAAATCATTATTTACTTTCTGAAAGGCAAAGACTTGCTATCGTGAGGTCTACTACTACGAAACCAATCGTTGATAGTAGAAGGAAGAAGCAACTAATGGAGGATATGAGCGGGAAAAGAGTAATAATTGATGGGCTAAATCTGATCATTACTTTAGAAGTAGCACTATCAAATTCAACTCTGATTTGCTGTATGGATGGAACAATTCGCGATTTGGCAGGGCTTCGTGGAACCTATCGTTTAATTGATAAAACCGTTGATGCGATCCAACTCATTGGGTTAAAATTAAGGGAGCTAAGGATTGAAGAGGCTGTTTTCTACCTTGATGCGCCTGTTTCTAATACAGGAAGGCTAAAGCAGAAAATATATGATGTTCTTAGTGACTTTCCATATAAGACAAGGGTTGAACTAGTTCATAATGCGGATACTTACTTGGAATATATGGAGTATGTAATTAGTAGTGACGCTATTATTCTAAATAAATGCGACTCTTGGATAAATCTCGCTGCCCAGATTATAGAGGAAAATATTCCAGAGGCAAATTGTATTGATTTGAGTGGAAACAATCAGCCCAATAAGCCTTTGTAGTCACTCCACCTTATTCACCTCCATACTATATATCAAAAAGAACTTGGGACTTTATAATGGAATATTATGCCGATATCAGTAAGCAATTTATGATGGAACTGGAAGAATTACCACGTGATTATACAAGAGAAATGGCAACGCAAAATTGGGACGTTTTAATAGACTTGGTCCTTAATTTCAATATAGGAAGATTTCTTCTATTCATGGAAAATTATAATAATGGAATCTCAGATAAGATAAGAATAACGCAATTTGGTATCGATGGGCCAGCAACTACATCGATTTTATATTATGATGGAAGTATCATAATCTATGTTGTTGATGACACCCGATATCCAATGGCTCAATTTTATACTTATTATGGGGACCAGATTACAATTGACTACCGTTATTTTTCCTATAATCAAATGGTAATTGATTATAATTTACAGCCAATCGATGGTAGTAGAGAATTAAGAATCTTAGGTATATGGGCAGGCTTAAAGCCACAGGAAAGATAAAGATTAATTTCTATATGTATTTTTCTTCTGGAATGTGATAAAATTAACAAGTATATTGTGTCAATTTTAAACAAATCAAAAGATAACAAGGAGGATACATATGCTAAATAAGAAAGAAACAGCTCTATTAGTAGTTGATATGCAATATGGTGGAGGAGCGCCAGATGGGTCACTTGTGCAAATGTTGAATGTTGATGTTACGACTCAAGAAGATGTGGTAACTCCAATGATTCAGTTAAAAGACTTTTTCCATGAGCAGGACATGATGATTGTGAATATCAAGACAGAGTATGAAGAGGATTTTAGTGATTGGGAAATGCTTGCCGAAAGGTTTGAGGTTAAGAAGTATAAGCACTTCGTGAAAGGTTCCCCAGATGCTGAAATTATTCCACCATTAGCTCCAAGAGAGGGTGAAGAGCTTGTAATTAAGCACAGATGGAATGCCTTTTTCAACACCAATCTGGATGACTTATTAAAGGCAAGAGGTATTAAAAATCTTGTTATCGTAGGTGCTGCTACGGACGTTTGTGTATTAGAGACCTGTAGTTATGCATTTTCTCTTAATTATAATTGTATTGTCCCTATTGAAACTACAGCTTCCTTTAATGCAGAACGTAAGAAGATGGGACTTGAAATGCTTAGATTTGGTAGAGCTCAGGTGCTTTCAATTGATGAGTTTTACAAGTTGTTTAAATAGCATAGTAGTTGTAAGATAAGAAGAAACGGAAGGATTGCACCAGTGTTAAAGAAACTTAGAACGAAAGAGAATTATATAGATTTAATCCTTCTTGGGCTTTTAGCTATTATTCTTGGTATTGTGGTAGGAGCTCTTGATACTCTGTTTGGAAAAGTATTAATAGAAATAGGTGATTACAGAGATAATCATATCTTTTTCTTGTTGCCTTTCCTTCCCCTAGCTGGAGTACTTATTGTATTTACTTATAGCAAGATAGGAAAAAATTCAGTAAGAGGAATGTCACTTCTTTTTGCAGTCAGTAATGGAGAAGAGAAAGTCATCCCCAAACGATTAGTACCACTCATCATGGTAAGCACCTGGATTACTCACCTATTTGGTGGAAGTGCAGGTCGTGAGGGCGTCGCTGTACAAATCGGTGGCACGGTAGGACATACGCTAGGACACAGCTTGGGTAAGAGTAAAGTATTTAGCATAGATGATCAGGAAATAAGGAAAATACTGTTAATTACTGGTATGGGAGCAGGATTTGCTGGTTTATTTCAGACTCCAATCGCAGCGACCTTCTTTGCCTTGGAAGTCTTAATGGTAGGGAGTTTAATGTATCATGCCTTACTTCCACGTATGTTAGCCTCCTTTACTGCAAGTTTTACCTCCCATATCCTAGGATTGGATAAATTCAGTGTTGATTTAAATATCAATGTGGATATTAACCCTTTAATGATAGGAAAGTTAATTATCATTGGTATCTTATTTGGTATTGTTGGTGGGGGTTTTGCTTACCTGCTAAGCTGGTTGAAAGAATTCTTAAGTAAGTACTTAAAAAAACCAATATGGAAGGTTTTCTTTACTGGCTGTGTCTTAAGTATCCTTCTTCTTATGTTGCAGCATGGAAGATACTCTGGCTTAGGAACTAATTTAATTCATGCAGCCTTTTACAAGGAAGCGATTTATACTTATGACTGGATTCTGAAGCTGATATTAACAATAATAACCCTTAGTGCCGGCTTTCAGGGGGGCGAAGTGACTCCTTTATTCTCCATAGGAGCCTCTTTTGGTCTTGTTGTGGCAAGCTTGTTTGGACTCCCTGTGCAATTGGCTGCGGCTCTTGGATATGCTGCAGTGTTTGGCAGTGCAACGAATACACTACTTGGCCCGATTTTCATTGGAGCGGAGGTTTTTGGTTATCAATATCTACCTTACTTTGTAGTATGTGTGGGTATAGCTTATGTATTTAATGGAAATAAATCAATATATAGCTCTCAAAAGATAGGAAAATGGCCTTTGTGAACGAGTAATCGCACAAAGGCTTTTTCCAGTTAATATCTTGAATTAATTCTCTCTATTCTTTCTACCTACTAATCGAACTAAGGTCATAATGGCTCCTACTAAACATATGAATCCAGCAGTTAAATATACGGTTTTCATGCCATAAAGGAAGGCATTGTCTTGACCTTTTACATAATCAGTAATGCGAACCCCGAGTTTGGAACTCATTTGGCTATATAGGAGAGTGGTCGCTAACACAATACCACAAACCATACCTAGATTTCTTACCAAAGCATTGATACTGCCTGCGATACCAAGTTTATCCCTAGGTACAGTTGACATAATTAAGGAGTTATTAGGTGATTGGAATAAGCCAATTCCAATCGACATAAAACTTAAGAAGATAACCATATTCAGTGTATTTGAAGTTTCATTGAGTGTTGACATCAAACCAATACCGATACTGTTTAGCATTAAGCCTATGAAAGTCAAAACCTCCGATCCAATCTTGTCTGACAGATGTCCACTAATCGGTGCCACCACCGTGAGAATCAAAGGATAAATCATTAGGATTAAGCCTGTCTGCTGTGGAGAAAAGGACATAGTAGTTTGAAGGTAAAAGGGTAAGATGATGTTATTACAAAAGATGGACACAAAGCTTATAAAACCACAAAATATACTTAAAGAGAATAATTTATTCTGAAATATCTGTAGTTGCAATAAAGGATTTTCTCGTTTCCTTTCGATATAGATAAAAGCAATAAAGGAGATGGCTGCAAGGATAAGACCAGATACAATGAGCGGATGTTGAAACCCAAGGCTGATTCCTTCGTTAAGACTAACAAAGAGTGGAACAATTGTTAGTATAAATAGGAGTGAACCGAACCAATCCATCTTTTCTGGTGCTTTCACAGGACTCTTAGGAAGTAGTTTAAAGGAGAGTATTAAGGCAATTAATCCAATTGGTACATTGATCAAGAAGATATACTCCCATCTCATAGCACCAACGATTAGTCCACCAAGACCAGGTCCTACTAAAGAACCCAGGGCAACCGCAGTTCCTGAAAGTCCAAGTGCCTTACCTCTTTCATTGGCGGGGAAGACCTCAGTGATAATTCCTTGACTATTTGCCATTGTACCAGCAGCACCAATCGCTTGAATGACTCTAGCAAGAATTAACATAGAAAAAGAACTTGTAATACCACATAAGAGGGAACCTAAGGTAAACACAGCGATACCAAATTGAAACATCTTATTTTTCCCTATCATATCACCTAAACGTCCAAAGATAATTACAGTTCCAGAAATTACAATGAGATAACTTGTGGCAACAAATTGGACGCTAGAAGTTGTAACTTCTAATACCTCAGCCATCTTAGGCAAAGCTACATTCACAATACTACCATCAAGGGTAGACATAAAAGTTGATAGTAACACTACAAGCAGAATGAGCCATCTGCTACTTTCTTTCGTATCTTTCATTCCAATTCCTCCTTCATAATCAGTTATCGTTCAAAAATCAAGTCTTATTAATTAATATTGATCAAATTCTAATTCTTCATCCCTAAATTTAAGACTATCCTATTCACGAAGAGATAATTAATATTTTTATTTGTAAACATCTTTTTGTATAACTTTTGACGTTTTAGATATAATAGCTAATGGATACTGTTTCATATTCAAATCGAAATTAATTTTTGGATAGAATATGCTTTGAGTATTCCATATCAATGTCTTATTGCTTGAATTGATCAACAGAATATAGGAGATGGTATTGATGGAGGCTTTAGGAGAAAACGGAATTACTATTAAATGATTCAGGTAACCAAATATGATTCACCAGAATATAGGAGATGGTAACGATGGAGGCTTTAGGAGACAACGGATTTACTATTAAATAATTCAAGTTGTAGATGCAAATCCATTATTTAAGTATAATAAGAC
>JAEYWQ010000057.1 GCA_023428885.1 Bacillota bacterium | reverse complement strand
CATCATGTCCCCATCACGTTTCCCACCACTGGTTTGGTCATAGAGGGCATAGGTGATGGCATCAAAGATTGTTGTTTTTCCTGCCCCAGTATCCCCGGTGATTAAAAAGATTCCTTGATTCACTTTATCAAATGTTACTTCTACTAGGCCTGCATATGATCCAAATGCAGACATTACAACTTTTATAGGTTTCATCGTCCCCTCCTAAACAGTACGTTCCATAGGATAATTAACGGTATCATCTAGTCTACTTCTCTTGCTACTCCAATAATTCCAGCAACAATTTGCTCTTCTTCACTGCTTAAGGTACATTGTTGCATCTCCTGATAGAAGTCACAGAATGCTTGATATGGATCCAACACAGCAGCTTCTCCGTGAATCTCTTGAATTCGTGCTTTCGTTCGCCTATTGTCTACCATGAGTTCCAGAATATAATCATACTTTTCCTCTAATTGGTCCTTTGGTTTATAAGGATCAATTTCATCAGTAATCGTAACTGAGATAAAATCATGGCAATTTTCCTCAGTGGCACGAGACAATATATCCTGTAATAAGCCCCGTTCTCGTCGAACATCCTGAAGAGCAAGTAGTGGTAAGGTATCGATTTGAATTTCACTTCCCTTATCCTTTAAAGTTACCATGGAGATGGATTTCACATGATGCTCCTCACTCACAGAGTATTTTAATGGGGTCCCGCAGTATCGGATGTGAGCTTTTCCGACAGATTGTGGCTTATGAATATGACCTAATGCCACATAATCAAACTGCTCCACAATGGACACATCCACATTGTCTAGACCACCCACAGTTATGGTTAATTGTTCAGAGTCACATGTTTCTGGTGCTTGTCCCTGAGAGACATAAAACTGATGAGACAATAATACGTTGCGGCGGCTATAATCGATGTTTTCTCGCTCAATGACAGCTTTCACCGCGCTACTGTAGCTTGTCACCACACCCTCATCAAACAAATGTCTCACGTAGCCTGGTTTTAAGAAAGGTAGTAGATAAAAATCAACCTCTCCAAACTCATCTTGTAAGATCACCTTCTTCAATCTCTCTTCTTTTTCTTGCGGAGGTAAGACTGATACATAAATTTGATGTTTTTCTAAAAAGTTGCTGGCATAATTAAGTCGTTCTGCGCTATCATGATTACCAGCAATGATCAACACAGGAATGCAAGGACGTATCTCCCCTAATTGAGTTAGGAACTGATCAAAAATCGTATAAGCCTCTCCCGATGGCACGGATTTATCAAATACATCCCCTGATATCAGGATGACATCTGGTCGATGGTAACTTGCGTGATCTATGATTTGTTGTAATACCGCTTCTTGATTTTTTCGTAAACTGTAAGAATGTAATAGCTTTCCAATATGTAAATCAGATAAATGGAATATTTTCATGGCCTCTCCCTTAATTCTATGGTTTCGCTTATTAAGCTACATTGGTTAATTATTAATATTCGATACATTGGCTTATTACGTTACTGTGGTTAATTATTAAACGAAACATTTAGATCGTTACAGTAATTTAAAACCACCATACTAATATTGTAAATCAATCAAATCAACAAATCAACTACTTGAGTTTCCCTATTGGGGTATCATACCTTTGTTTTCTGTAAACAAGATGAGTCAGCAAGCTGCCTCACTTGTCATAAATAAGCAACCGGCGTAAGTGTCGAGAAATCTCAACCGATACGCCGGTAGTAATTATTACATATTCATAAATACACAAATGCAGTCATATTCCTTACCAAGCCCGCTTATGCATAAGTTTAATTATCGAATAAAGTTCGTCCATTCCCTTGGATACTGCTCTGGCACTTCTACACTATCCTTTGTTGCCTCTTTCATCTTTAATAACCAAGACATATTTCTAGCCATGTTGGCGATAATACTCACGCCTTCTTTATCCTGAAGAACTTCGCCCGGTTTTCCACCATGGATGACATTCCAGTAATATGATGGGGCGATTACCATCTCTGAGATTAAAAAGTATTTTAGTAATTCGTCAAAAGTTGTCATATCACCAGCCCGACGGGAAACTGCGATTGCTGCAGCAACTTTATGTCTCATTCTACCCTGGCTTTGGTAGAAGCAGCGATCTAAGAAACACTTTAAGCTACCATTCATAGAAGCATAATACACTGGACTGCCTAAGATGATTCCATCCGCTTCGTATAATTTAGCACAGGATTTTTTAAATACATCATCTCCAAATACACACTCGCCAGTTTTAAAACATCCTCCACAACCACGACAACCGGTAAAATCCAATTTTCCAAGCTGTAATACTTCAACTTCGATTCTCTGTGCTTCTAATTCCTGCTTTGCAATGCAAAGTGCAGTATACGTATTGCCCTTTTCGTGAGGACTTCCATTCACAGCTACTACTTTCATTCATCCTACCTCTTTTCCGAATCTGAGTTTAAATGTAACATTGAATAAGTTAATCAATAGTTCAATTATCGTATTCAAAGTAATATATGTAGGAAATTCCCAAACATTACCTGAGGTATTTCCAATGAAATTTAAAATACTTGGTACTTTCTGTTAATTCTACTCAACAAAACCTACCAAGTATGTTATAAATGCTTTTCTATGACCGCTTCCTTGCCTAATTATACATCATGATCTAATATCTTCTTCAACTCATTCATGAACGTATTCACATCCTTGAATTCCCGGTAGACAGATGCAAAACGAACATAAGCAACTGGGTCTAAGCCCTTTAGCTTATCCATCACGATTTCGCCAATTTTATAACTTGGTATCTCTTTTTCTTCCATATTGAATATAACATTCTCAACATCATCTACCAAAGCATTAATCTGATCTACGGATATCGGTCTCTTATGGCAGGAACGAAATACTCCAGCTTCTATCTTGGATCTGTCATATGATTCACGATTGTTATCCTTCTTTATGACAACTAGTGGTATTGTTTCCACCTTTTCATATGTAGTAAAACGTTTGGAACACTCATCACACTGGCGTCTGCGTCGTATGGAACTACAATCATCAGCGGGTCTTGAGTCAATTACTCTGGTG
>JAEYWQ010000039.1 GCA_023428885.1 Bacillota bacterium | reverse complement strand
ACCTGGTATAAAATTAGTCAAATCTATGTAGGAATCACACGGATTGGGGAATATCAATAGGTGTCCTCTGGTATATGACAAAAAACCTCACAAAGGCTTTACACACCCTTTGTGAGGTTTTATTAATATCTAAATTGACACGGAAACCGATCATCCAAAACACCAAAAGAATATCCTTTGTTGCGAATAGATTCAATAATCGCTGCTAAATTCTGAGCTGTTAATTTATTGGGTTTTCCATCATGAAGTAAAACTACTGGTAATTGATATCTAGTCAGATCTTTATCTATGTTTTTATTGATAGAATACAGGGTTGGAGTCCCAACCGAATCGTTTCCACTGACATTCCAATCATAATAAACAAAACCTCGTCGTTGCATTTCCTCTATTATTTCTTTTCGTAGTCGCTTTACATATGGATTGTAACTACCTCCTGGGAAGCGAAACATATAAAGTCTTTGTCCTGTAATCTCCTCAACCAGATTGAATACCCTCTCATAATCTGCTAGAAAAGCACCTACGGAAGAATAGATTTTATTATAATCATGGCTGTAGGTATGCAAAGCTATGAGATGACCCTGTTCTGCAATTTCTTTTAAGATTTCCTTATTCTCATCGCTGGCCTCAATTTCTTCTCCAACTACAAAAAATGTAGCTTTAATGTTCTGTTCTTTTAGAACCTCAAGTACTTTTAATGTATTTTTACTAGGCCCATCATCAAAAGTCAGAAAGCAAATCTTCTCATCTTTTGGTATCTCATCCCATTGAGTCTTTGGATCAGCATAGAGATTCGGATACTGATTCATATAATCCGGATTCTTGCTTTCCTGCATCCCAGTTTGATTGGCAGCAATCTCATTCTCAATTGTAGCAAAGGCTTCTAATTCTTCTTGTGTTTCCATTAGACTTCGAACATCTATAGCTGGCTCTTCATTTCTATGATCTGATCCTAATCTCCTTACTAAAGCTAGGAGAATAACTACCATTATAATGATGATTATCTTTTCTTTCATTCAGCATAAGCTCCATCGTTTCCTCTTAATATCTTATGCTATATGAAAGTAGCTCCATGACATAAACTTTATTCAACTTCTACTGTCCATCCAAATGTATCCTCGATTTTACCAAGTTGAATACCTGTAATCGTATCATAAAGTTTCTGGCTAAACTCTCCGATACCACCATCACCAACCTGTAGAACATGGTCTTCAAAACGAAGATGTCCAACTGGTGAGATAACTGCTGCTGTACCAGTTCCGAATACTTCTTCCAAGGATCCGTTTTTACTTGCTTCATAGAGTTCTTCTGCAGAGATTTTTCTTTCTTCTACATTAAGTCCCCAAGATTTACAAAGAGTGATCACAGAATTTCTTGTAACACCAGGGAGGATACTGCCATTTAATATTGGTGTTACAATAGTTCCATTTATTTTAAAGAAGATATTCATAGCTCCAACTTCTTCAATGTATTTTCTTTCTTTCCCATCTAACCATAGAACTTGTGAATATCCTTCCTCATGTGCTTTCACTTGAGATGCTAAGGAAGCCACATAATTTCCACCTGTTTTTGCTTCACCAATTCCACCCTTAATCGCACGAACATATTCATCTTCAATCCATATCTTAACAGGATTCAAACCTTCTGGATAATAAGCTCCAACTGGACATAGGATAATGACAAATAAATATTGATTGGATGGACGAACTCCAAGGAAAGGATCTGTTGCAAACATAAAAGGACGAATATATAAAGATGTACCTGCTTTCCTTGGTATCCATCTTTCATCTACCTTAACAATGCTTTTTATTGCCTGCACAAAATCCTCCACAGGAAGTTCTGGCATGCATAGTCTTCTATTACTATTGTTTGCTCTTTGAGCATTCATATCAGGACGGAATAAAAGTGTTTTTCCCTCCTCTGTTTTATAAGCCTTAAGACCTTCAAACATCTCCTGACCATAATGTAATACCATTGCTGAAGGATCTAATTCTATCGGTCCGTAAGGTACGATTCTTGCGTCGTGCCAGCCAGTTCCCTCATCATAGTTCATAAGAAACATATGGTCTGTAAAAATTGTTCCAAACTTTAACGGATCGTCAGCTCCTGGCAACTCCTTTAGATTAGGTGCCTTCTCGATTCTGATGTTTAACATATTCTCGTCCTTCTTTCCTTTTAATAAAATGCTTTTAAACGTGTGCATCGCTTCGCGAGAATTACTATGGATGCTTTTTATCCATAGTAAAACTACACGGCTCAAATTTCAAGCTTTTTTTACAATTAAAAAGGCTGTTTCATAATTATGTCTAGACTGTTTCATTACTCTAAGTATACTGTTGAATGAACAATTTGGGAATATGTAAAGCCAGAAGCGAACAACATTTGTTCGATTATGGCTTAGATATTCAAGAATTGTACAGACCAAGGGGAAGTGCAGTTGGTATACTTGTTTTATGCCAACTCACTGTACCCTTGGTCTTTTCGCCTGTATACGTGAGTAATGAAACATCCTAGATATAATAATTATGAAACAGCGTCATACGACCATTATCTTGATAAAAGCAGTTGTTCCTCAACAAACCTCTTGATATTGAAAACATTGGAATATTTCTTTATGTTATCCGCTTGAATTTGTACTAGGGTAGGTGCCTGCATGATTCCTAGTTGGATTGCCAACTCCGATTGTTCTTCAGCATCAACTACTTCATACTCTATACCATCTAAATATTCCTTAGCAATTTTACAGTTAGGACAAGTACTTGTTGTAAATAGATATAGGCCATCCTGTATCTCATCCGTGGAATTAGTTAAGTCAATTGTCACATCAATCTCTGGAACTTTCCCTACTTCCCTCAGTTCTCTATTTAATGCAAGGTTCATATCGTATTCTCTACGATTTTTATATTCCTGTGACTTACCTTCATTCCAATTTTGCACTGGACGGTAATAACCAGTAATACGGCTATAAACTTCTGCAGGATCACCACAGTCTGGGCAGGTAAATGCTTCTCCTTTAATGTAACCATGGTTTTTGCAGATGGAATAGGTCGGTGACATGGTATAGTAAGGCAATTTATAATTTTGAGCAATTGATCTTACCAACTTTGCCGCAGCCTTCCAATCAGCCAATTTCTCCCCTAAAAATGCATGAAATACGGTTCCCGAGGTATATAAGGTCTGTAAGCGATCCTGTATATCAAGTGCAGAGAACACATCCTCCGTATAATCCACTGGTAAATGAGAGGAGTTTGTATAGTATGGGGTATCCCCCTCATTGCCAGCTGTTTTAATATCTGGCCAGCGTTTTCTATCATGCTTTGCCAAACGATAGCTAGTAGATTCTGCTGGAGTAGCCTCAAGATTATATAAATCGCCAAACTCAACCTGGTAATCTGAGAGACGTTCTCTCATATGGTTTAAAACTTGAGCTGTAAAGTCCTGCGTTTCCTTATGCGACATATCTTTGCCAAGCCAGCTGGCATTCAAACCAACCTCATTCATACCAACCAAGCCAATGGTAGAAAAGTGATTATCAAAGGTTCCTAAATAGCGTCTGGTATATGGATAAAGTCCTTCTTTCAGTAATTTTGATATTACACTTCGCTTCACTTTTAAGGATCTTGCTGAAATATCCATCATACGATCTAAACGTTGATAAAACTCTTTTTCATTACTGGACTGATATGCAATTCTTGGCATATTAATCGTAACAACACCAACCGAGCCCGTACTTTCTCCGCTACCAAAGAAACCACCTGTCTTTTTACGTAATTCTCTAAGATCCAGACGCAAACGGCAACACATGGAACGAACATCACTAGGTTCCATATCACTATTAATGTAATTTGAAAAATATGGAGTACCATATTTTGCAGTCATCTCAAAAAGCAGACGATTGTTTTCATTATCTGACCAATCAAAGTCTCTTGTTATGGAATAAGTCGGTATAGGATATTGGAATCCTCTACCGTTAGCATCGCCTTCAATCATAATTTCAATAAAGGCTTTATTTATCATATCCATTTCTTTCTTACAATCTTTGTACTTAATGTTAATTTCCTTACCACCTACGATACATGGTAATTCTGCCAAGTCGGCAGGAACTGTCCAGTCTAAGGTAATATTAGAAAAAGGAGCTTGTGTTCCCCAACGACTTGGGGTATTTACTCCATAGATAAAGCATTGGATGCATTGTTTTACCTCATGGTAACTCAAACCATCAACCTTAACAAATGGAGCCAAATATGTATCAAAAGAGGAGAACGCTTGCGCTCCTGCCCATTCATTCTGCATTATGCCAAGGAAATTTACCATTTGATTACACAAGGTTGACAAGTGTTTTGCTGGAGATGATGTAATCTTTCCAGGTATTCCTCCTAAGCCTTCTTTAATTAATTGTTTCAATGACCATCCTGCACAGTATCCAGTTAGCATAGATAGGTCGTGAATATGTATATCTGCATTACGGTGTGCACTCGCCACTTCTTCATCATAGATCTCAGACAGCCAGTAATTTGCTGTAATGGATCCTGAATTATGAAGGATTAATCCACCAACAGAATATGTAACTGTTGAATTTTCCTTTACACGCCAGTCTTCTTCCTTAACGTAGCTGTTCACAATTTCTTTGTAATCAAGAATTGTGGACTTCATGTTACGAATTTTCTCACGATTCTTACGATATAAGATATATGCCTTCGCAACATCAGTATACCCTGTCTGCTCTAGCACATGTTCCACACTGTCTTGTACATCCTCAACACTTATGGTATCATCTGTTACTTTCTTTTGGAAGTCTGATGTTACACGTAATGATAACAGATTAATAATATCATCGTTATACAGTTTTTGTGTAGCATTGAATGCCTTTGATATAGCATTACTTATTTTTCCTAGATTAAATTCGGCAACCTCTCCATCCCGTTTGACAACTTTAATCATGTGTACTTCTCCCTTCCTGCTATAGACTCTTTTATTATGATGGATCGCAAAATTCTCCCACCATTTCCCGTGCTTGCAGTTAAATTCTAGCAGATTGAAATGTTGAAGTCAAGAAAAACTACAATATATATTTTGAGCTTTTAGTCCTACCACAATATATTGTGTTTTATTAAAAATCGCTGAAAGGTGCTATATTTCAGCATTTCAGCGATATTTGTAAAATAATGTAATTTTAAATCATTCATATATATCAAAAATAATCATATATAAAGTTATTTATTCATCCCTTATCTTAAGTTTGATAAGATAGTCTCGGATATTTCTTTTGGTATATATGCTTTTACTAGGATGCCACCCTCAGTATATTCCTCGGAAAGCAACTGACCATATTTTCTAATGGTCTGAATATAACCAGCATCTTGGTAGGAAAATGTATGCTCAAGATATACCTTTCGGTCTTTGAGAACTTCTTCCAATACATCTTGTAATTCCTTGATCCCCTCACCGCTTTTTGCTGATATTTTGACAGTTTTATCTGCCTTTAAATCCTTCATTGCTTCTTTTTCTTCTACTAAATCCTGCTTATTGAAAGCAGTAATAACTACCTTATCTGTAACCTCTAGTTGTTTTAAGGTCTCATATACGATATGCATCTGTTTATATGCAGAAGGGTTGGAAGCATCCACAACATGTAAGATAATATCTGCATACTTTGCTTCCTCTAAGGTAGAGCGGAATGCATCAATCAAATGATGAGGTAATTTTCGAATAAATCCTACAGTATCTGTCACAAGCAGCTGCTGGCCACTTTCCAATACCAGATTTCTCGTGGTTGGATCCAGTGTCGCAAACAACATATTAGCCTCCAACACCCCTGCCTGGGTTAAATAGTTTAGCAAGGTAGATTTACCCGCATTGGTATAACCAACAATTGCGGCCACCGGAACTGGATTTCTTGAACGCTGTTGTCTCGCTACTTCTCGGTTCTTCTTAATATCATTCAGCTCATGATTAAGCTGGGTGATTCGATCTTTAATTAATCTTCGATCAATCTCCAGCTTCTTCTCACCAGGACCTCTAGTCCCTATACCACCGCCTAATCTGGAGAGAGAGTTTCTCATACCAATTAAGCGTGTGGATCTATATTTTAATTGGGCTAATTCTACTTGAATCTTACCTTCCTTAGTGCTTGCATGTTGTGCGAAAATGTCTAAAATAATCATCGTTCGATCCATGACCTTCATCTGAAGAGCATCTTCTAGATTCTTAAGTTGAGCAGGACTTAATTCGTCATCACATATGATTCCAGTTGCATTCAAGTCAAAGGCTAAATTTGCAATCTCATCGATTTTTCCCTTACCAACATAAGTACCTGGGTGTACTTTCTCACGATTTTGTATTACCTTTGCAACTGTAATAGCACCCGCAGTCTTAACTAATTCCTCTAATTCATCCACGGATTCTTTCGTATCATCACCATCCCGTTCCGACACAGCTACAAGAATCACCCGCTCCATTTCTTCTTTTATCTCATATAATTCTGCCATACATTACCTTACCTTTCCTACCAAAGCCGAAACCTATGGTTTCACTACGCTTGTATTATCTTCAGAGTTATCATCCTCCGGTTTCGAATCGATCCCTGTAGCAGTTTGACCAGCTCCTTCTAGCCTGGTCTTTAAGAAATAATAATCCTTCTTTGCCCCCTCATCCTCTGGATATTTTTCAACATAAGAGGTCATCAATGAATATGCAGCCGCATATTCACCTGTTTTCTCAAGATATATAATTTCATTTTTGCTTACTTGATCCTGTATTGAGGCATCATTTACCTGCTTAACCTTATCAAGATAAATTTTAGCTTTCTCTAAATTACCCGTCTGCAAATAACAAGTTAACATCTGGTTATAGAGTAATCCAAACTCTTGATTCCCAGCGTTAATATAAGCATCAAACTGGGCTAGGGCACCTAAATAATCTTGATTCATAAGATTCATCTCCCCCAAAAAATAATAGCCTTGGGTAAACCCTTTCTCAATTGCCACATTGAACTCATTCAGTGCAAGCTCATACTTCTCTTGGTAAAAATGTATTTTCGCCAACTCATACTTATCATAATCACCATCAATCTTTAGTTGTGCCGCTTGTTCTAACACCGCTTTTGCTTCTTCCTCTTTGGCAAGCTCTTTTAGTGATGCAAATTTGCCAAGATATAAATGAAACACTTTAGGCGAAATGTCTAATGCTTTATCATAATCTTCAATACTTAACTCATATTCACCAAGCAAACGATAGGCATTTGCTCTTGCACTATAAAGAGCTGCATCCTTTTCCTTTAATTCTATAAGCTCTGTATAAATTTTAGCTGCTTCCTCGTAGTTATTCATCTGTTCTAGGGCACTAGCCTTGTAAAATAGCAGGTCTAGATCCAAATCTTTTGCTTCGGTGATTAACATTGCTTTGTCAAAATTGATAATCGCCTCATTATATTTTCCTTCCATCAGATAAGAGATTCCTATACCACGGTAAGCCTTCTTGTTATTTTCTTTCACCATAGTAATTTCCTTATCTGATATCACATATTCAAATTGTTCTCGGGCTTGAGAATAATTCTTTAAGTTGATTAAGTTAAAGCCGTAATCAATGTGATATTCTGCTTTGTCTTTATTTGCATTTATCGCTTTTATAAAGTATTCACTTGCTGCCTCATAATCCTGCTCCTCATAGGCATCCAATGCATTACTATAAGCTCGATTCGCACCAGATAGGCCACAGCCCCCAAAAGACAGAGATGCAGCTACTGTAATAGTTAATAATTTATATCGAAATTTCATATGTTCTCCTTACTAGCAAATCAACTTTTCTCAATTTTTGAATTCTAGCTCTTTTAGTATCGTATCAATTGTAATATTTCCATCTTTATGATAGAGAATATAGTTATCTCCCATATAGAATTTGATTCCTCTACTTTTGTTAGAATTCTGTACTCGTTTATTTAGAATTTCCATACAAGATTGGTAGGATTTTCGATCCTCAGCATCCAATACGACTAGAAACTGTGCTTCCGTAATACGAAAGATCTTTCCATGATTACCAAATGCTACCTGGACCATCTTAGCCGCACTTTTTATAACCTCACTTTTACCTACTGTTCCAAACGAAGAAGTTATCTCCTTTAATTCTAACACCTCCACAACTGCCAATGCCAGTGTTTCTTCTACCGTCTCTTCCACATACTTAAGAAATGCTGATCGATTCGAAACACCAGTTTCATAATCAATATAAGCTAATTGCTCCAACTTCTTATTCGTCCGATCAATCTGAACCGAACGAAAGATCATTCCCAAACCAGTACATCCCAAATAAATAAGAAAAGCAACTCTTGAAAACTTTGCGTAATCCTCATTTTCTTTAAAATAATATCGATACAAGTCTATCGTAGAACAAACTAACAAGGTTACCATGCTCACACCTGTATAACTTATTTTCCGATACCTGTGCCGATCACGTATGAACTCGCGTACATAATGAAAGAAAGCATAACCTACAACCAAGATTACACAAGCATGAATAAAGATTAACATATCTGGCAAATCAACCACACCAAACGCTTGTAAGATAAGACAAAGGAATGCAGTCAACAAACAGACTCCACTGATAACTTTAGATGCTATATTCTCAGGAATTGAATGTTGTTGATTATAATAAAGCAAAAATGGTATTGGACACATGATTAATGCAAGGTATGTAACATACTGTAAGGAATAAATATTCTGAAAGAAAAACTGTAAGGTCTGAGTTTCTGATAAGGACCAAACAGACAATGGAATTGTATAAATTCCAAGATATAAGAGACTCTTATTCATCTCATGAGTTTTTTTCTTTATAAGGTATGTAATAATAAATAGTATGCCTAGACAAAGGCTAAAGGCACATAGAAATAAATCTATAGCATGATCTCTTAAAATCCCTGTAATAATCGTTGATTTCTCACCTAGTATAAACTTACTTATATGAAAGGAAGAACCAGAGTATACGGCGGTATACTCAATCTCAATTCTCTGTCCGAACATATCATTGGTCAAGGGGACAAACACATAGGAAAAACCAGGTGACTTACCAATGGTACTATGTTTATCCACTTGAAGGGAATATACTTCCTTTCCTTGAATGAATACATTGACCAATAGATGATCACTTTTAAAACATAAAGCACTACCAGTTACCCAGCTTTTGGGTAACTGGTTAATTAGGCGGTAGGTGGTATTAGCCTTCGTCTTTTCCTTAATTGGCAAATTGACCTCTGTTTGATTTCCAGCTGCATCCTCATAGGTCCAATGATCATTCAACTGTACAATGTCATCCCACTGATAACTGTTTTTTTCCGTATTATGAAATGTTAGGCTTACATAAGCTATAAAACTTACGACAAGTAATGCTAATAAAAGATAACCCTGCGTTATTTTTTTTTGCTCCATGTCTCTCCCTCCAATTATAAGTCATTATATAATTAAAAATAAGAACGTGCAACAAAAAAGAATACCGCTATACTTTAGCTTCTAGCTCTTAATACCACTGCAACCATTGCAACCGCTGCAGCTACTGCAAGCTCCTGTGACCAGGCTATTACAATATGATGTAAATGGTATGAACAAAAACCTATGGTCCTTTCTATCAAATTTATATTCCTGCCTAGCAATATTTCGTATCAAGAGATATTTTGAAGTAAGTGTAATATACAATGGAAGAAGCTCTAATTGCTCTGGATCTATACGGCTAGGCTGTATCATTGGTGAATAAACCATATCTCCATCTTCCCCTAGGATCTGAAGCGACTCTCCAACAACAGCCATACCAACTAGAGCTCCCTCTTCATCAAACTCTAGGGAATTCTTTTCTGCATTCATGGCTAGGGCTTGTGTATCATAGACCGTTGCTAATCCAAAAACGGTTGAAATCTTTGTTGGACTAGCTGGTTCCATTGATTTTATTTTACCATTTCTATATAAAGCGCAACCATGTCTACCCTGGATTCTTCCAATCGGTGTATCAATGAAAAGCGTTTCTGTGCTCAAAATTGTAACTGCTTCTAATTCTTGTTGAGGATAGAAAGTAAAACTTGTTATTTTATTTGTGATCGTACAAGGACTCAATTCTAACCTGTACTCTGTTTCCTGTTCATATTCATTCTCTTCCGACCAGTATCCACTGATCTGTCCATACTTGGGAAAGATACGATGAATCCCTCCATCTTCATAAAAGGTTAAAAACTCAGCTTTGACTTTCCCAACGGAGCTTTCTACGCTAATTCTCTCTTCTAGGTAAATACTTTTTAAGTTTCCATTTGGATAAAAAGACAGGGAATTCCTGAACTTATCCCGTTGGTTTGTCATCTGGTACTTTGGTACTAATATTCCATAAGGTGTTGTTAACATATTTCTTTGTGTTAACATAAGTTCCTTTAGCTGGTGATAGGAGTAGTAAACTTCAGATACGTAACCCTTTAAAGAACCATACTTTGTTACTAATTCCTGCTTATCTCTTATATGTGTTATAATAACATGATATAAGCCATCCTTACGTTTTGAATGATATGTCAGATTATGTCCCTCACAAAAAACATCTAACCAAGGCATGATGTGATTACATATTAAAGTTAAGGATACAAAGACTTCATGGCTTAAGAAAGGAAGCAGTGCTTTTTTTGAAGTAATCTCTGGATGACGCTTCTGTAGTTGATAAAAATCAAAATAGTAATTTCCTACTTGATCTATCGGCTCAGGTTTTTTAGGTACAATGGGCAAAGTTTCGTGATATTTCTCCGATTTCTTTTTTCGTTCAGTGAATATGACCTCAAGTAAGGTATTATCATAGGAGTTAGCCTCTAGTAAGGTGAACCCTTTTTTTGTCATGGTTTGAAAGAAGATTCCTGTTAACAATCTTCCTAATATAAGTTTACAGTTTCCTAACCGATTACTTAAGTACTCTGAAAAGTCACGTAATCCCTTCGTGGTCTTAATCACCTTAGCTACACTAAATTCTCCTATTGGCGTCAATCCTTTGGTTTCTTCATAGATGCTTACCTTAACAACATCATTTAGGTTCGCTAAATTTCCCTCGTCATCTTGTAATACCGCAATTTGTTCTAGCATAGTCATACTCCTTTCCAGCCCTAACAAACCATTCCCTGACGCGCTGTTCGGCTTTGGCAACATGATGTGCTTCCATATCAAGATCAAAGATCTGTTGCCCTATTTTAACGAAATCATAAAAATTGCAATTACCACTTCTCTCCCCAATTCCAAACAAGGTACAATCCACATATTTTGCACCTGCTTTAGCAGCTTCTAAAGAGTTGGCTACTGCCATACCTAGATCATTATGCACATGAATTTCGATCTTGGCACATGCATGTAATATCAACTCCTCCACCATGGCTTTTGTACGATCAGGTGTCATCACTCCCACAGTATCTGACAGCCGAATCGTTGTCTTATACTCATGAAGTTTTTTAGCCAGCGTAATTAAAAACCCAATATCAGCCCGAGATGCATCTTCAAATCCAACAGTCACTGCAATGTTCTTCGATTGCACCAACTCGATACACTCACATAGAGTCTTAATCATCCAGCTTTTATTCTTTTTTAACTTACTATAAATCTGGACATAGGAAACTGGAGCCCCAATATGTATCACATCTGGGCTACAATCCATTGCTACTTTTATATCATTTATGTTCATACGGCTCCACACAGATACTAAGGAATGTTTCTTATTCTCTACAATTTTCCGAATTCCATCACATTCATTCTTCCCTAGACAGGGGGATCCAGCTTCAATTTCATAGACATGCAAGGCATCCAGAACAGAAGCGATAAACAATTTATCTTCTGGACGGTAACATATTCCAGGTCTTTGCTCTCCGTCCCTTAATGTAGTGTCAACAATCCATCTTCTTTCTTTCATGGCTCATCACCTCCTTAGCAAGTGATAGGAATTCATGGTCGGTTAAACTCCCTCTCTTATCTAGGCTCTTAAGCTTTACCTGCTCTAGTATCTCTTCAATCATAGGATCATCTACATGCGTAATACCATTCTCTTTTAGCTTTTGCATCACTGAGGAACGCCCAGAATGTTTGCCTATAACAATCTTAGTATCAAGACCCACTATCTTAGGTACATATGCTTCATAGTTGGATGGATTTTTCAGGATTCCATCCACATGAACTCCAGATTCAACATGAAAAATCTCTTCTCCCAACAAGGGTTTATTCATAGCCATAGGAATATTAGTAATCTCTTCAACGAGTCTCTTAATTTCTTGAAATGAAGTAAAATCCTGATTCGGTTTATATCTGGCTGCAATTCTTAAGGTCATTAGTACTTCTTCCGTAGCAGCCCGATTCCCATAATGAGCAAAGCTTGTGGTAACTTCAGTCCCACCTCGCAAGACCCACATACTTGCTAGGGCGCTGGCACAGCCAAACTCATTTTCTGGACAAAAATTAATCTGAGTTTTTTTCAATTGTAACATGATATCACTCATGACCTGTTCATAATTGGTAAGCATCAAATCATCCAAGCCCACGATGCGAAGAAATGGTACATCCCCTAGATTCTTTAATTTCACCAACTCTCTAATGTCATTCAGCTGAAACTCACTGATCGCATTCTCCATATTCGTTTTCTGTCGTACAATAAAGCGATGAATCCCTGGAAACCGATTTGACTGCTCTAATGGATCTAGATAAAGATAGAAACGAATGCCTTCTGGTAAGGTGGCCATTGTCTCATATGCAACTTTAGATATTTCCAGATCCACTATTCCAATCTTTTTCATGCAGTCACAAAACAGCAGTAACTGCTGTCTTGTGATTAAATAGTTTTTTAACATTGCTATCGTAGAATCAATGATTCTAACCATATACCACTCTCCTTTATCTTTTACATTCATAATATGTTTTTATATTAATTCTTCATCTAACTTGATTGAATCTACATCTTATAACGCTAGCTCTAAATGATTAGGTCTCTTACCGGAGATCCAGCTTCAAAGTGTTCATCAAAGATGCGTTCCACATCGTCATCGGTCACCTTACCGTACCAAACCCCTTCCGGATAAACTACTACAATCGGTCCCTTATCACAGATTCCAAAACAACCAGTGTTATTAATCACCACATCTCCTGATAAACCACGATCTTCAATCTCTTCCATGAAACGTTGAACTATATCAACCGAACCCTTGGAGTAGCAATACCCCTTTTGCTGACCGTTAATTCTACAACTTGTGCATATAAATACATGATACTTTGGTTGAACCATATTCATCCTCCTAAATTTATCATAGTACTACCACTTCTAGGACATAAAGGATTTGTCACTTCCTACTTCTCTTTATTGATAATTAACTAGTTTGCTCACAAATCAATTGTTTGGTAAATTGAATCACTGCTGTCTCAATTCGATCATAAGTCGTACAAATCGCTATCTTTTGTGCCTTCATTTTTTGCTTTGGTGCTTCTCCGATTCTCATGGCTATAACACCATCACAGTCTTTGATGGTATGAAGAAGATTATCTATCTTATCCTTAGTATCTTCACAGAGCTCTGAACCATTGCAATACTGTTCTACCCCCCTTCTCTCCTTAAACACAGCCTCTTCATTCTTACATTCATAGATATAGAATTCCGATGCATGCCCAAAATGTTGATCTACTAACATACCACTCTTGCTTGCTACTGCAAAGCGATATGTCTTTGTCACCTTCTTCGCAATTTCGGTCAATTTCTCAGGGTCTGTTTCCTTACAGGAAGCGCATTGGTTGTATTCAATCGACACATCCTCCTCTAACGTCCCAATCGCATCTGCACGACACTGCTTACAATGATACATTTGTTTTAGTATCTTACTGCATTCATTACGAAGAGTAGTCAATTCTTTATGATTTAAGGATTCCAGATGTTCAAACGCACTACCGGCAACGCTGATCATTGGCATAATATTCGTAATATACACCCCGATTTCCTTTACCTTTTTAACTACTTCCGGGATATGCTGGTCATTAACTCCTTTTAGGGATACGATATTAACCTTGCAGACAATTCCATGTTCTACCATAATCTTTAACCCAGCAAGCTGATTAGCTAAGAGGATAGCCCCAGCACTCTCGCCATAATAACGATTCCCCATAAAATCAATATGCTTATAGATCTGTCCACCAATGATAGGATCTACTGCATTCATCGTAACCGTCAGATGTGACACTCCAAGTTCTATCAGCTGACCAGCATAGGTAGGTAACATCAAACCATTAGTAGATAAGCAAAATGTAATGTTTGGATCTTCTTTGCGAATCATTTCTAACGTTTCTTTTGTTTCATCAAAGTTGGCCAAGGCATCACCAGGTCCTGCTATTCCTACCACGGTTAGATTCGGTATCTTATGCTTCACGTACTTAAACTTCTCAACTGCTTCTAGTGGAGTTAATACCTTAGTGGTTACCCCCGGCCGACTCTCATTTGGGCAGTCATACTTTCGGACACAATAATTACATTGAATATTACACTTAGGAGCAATTGGAAGATGCATTCTAGCGTAATTATTACCGCTTCCACAGCTATAACAGGGATGGGTTTTCGTTCTTTGCTCTATGTCAATTTCCAAGCTTTTTGCTTTATCCTTTTCTTTTTCATTTTCTTTATCCGTCGTTTTATCATTTTCTTTTTTCGATCCTTGCAGGTAGTACTCTTCATACAAATCTTTTCTAAAGTTCCCTTCTTTTTTTATCAGCATTGTATTTGCAATGTCATCCAGCAAGGTAAGAGATCCTTCATATCCCAGCATCCTAAGCCTCTGACCTCCAACCCGATCATGAATTGGAAATCCTCTGCGAATCAAGGGAATACTTAATTCCTCTTCGATCCTTCTCCCATCAGAATTACCAATCATAAGATTCGCCTTAAGCTCTTTTGCGTAATATTCAATTTCTTTAAAATCAATGTCGATTAAAATTTTATATTTATCTATAAAATACCGGTCTGCCAGGGCTTTTACCTCCGCCTGCAATAAGTTTTTCAGCTTAGTGTTTTTTGAACCAGTTGCAATGATTATTGGCATAACCCCATTCTCCATGCAAAGTCTAGCCGTTGAGACAACAAAATCAGGTTCCCCATAGATGACAGCTCTGGCTTCCCCATTATACTTATGAGAATCGATCATGGCATCCAGGTATCTTCCGCGATTTTGAGTTAATCTCCTTGGAATACTTATCTCTCTATTCAGATGTAACAGGCAAGCTATATGAATACTTCTTATATCCTCCATACTTTTGAGTCTCACTTCAGCTAGCCTGGCAAGGAGATCATAAAAGGCATCCGTATCTCTTAGTCCCACTGGTAGATTCATTCTCTGATATGGAACCTGGTAGTTTTCTTCCAGATAGGTTCCAATCGAAGGTCCTTCATAAGCAGTTCCCAGCTCGATGGTAAACCTTGCTCCTGCCATTGTTTTAATATCCTTAATATCTGTCCCTGCTCTCGGAAGTCTTTGATAACTACTATGATAGCCTCCATCCAGGTTATCTGATAGATCAGGTAGCAGAATCATCTCCAAGCCATACAGCTCAAATACCTCCTTTAGATATCTGGTATCCGCAGGGCTTATCATGCTAGTGATAACATTAATTTTCCCATTCGGGCTAGGGTCTTGATCCACGCTAGTTACAATCTGGTAGAGGGCTCTCATATAACCCTCATACTGAGTACCACCATAACCCGGAGATGGAACCGGGATAATTGTTATATTCTGATATTCCTCATTTTCTTCATAAAATCTACCTATGATTCGGGAAATATCTTCTCCGATAGTTTCTGCAAGACAGGTTGTAGCCACTCCAATCACCTCAGGATGATAAAGTTGTATTAAGTTCTTTAACCCAAACAATAAGTTTTCTTCTCCTCCATATACAGTTCCATGCTCAGTCAAGGAAGAGGATGCAATATCTACGGGCTCATTATAGTGAGTCGCCATATGTCTTCTTATATAGGTACTACACCCCTGGGATCCATGTAAGATCGAGATTCCATTCTTGATTCCATAGAAAGCAGTGACTACGCCCATTGGCATACACATCTTACAAGGGTTAACATTTAAGCTGACCATTGGTTTAATCTTTTTATTCATATCTCCCTCCTGTCTCCAGCCTTTTCACATAATCCCAAACTGGATGATTAATGCTTGCATTAATCTCTCTTGTGAAATTCACCACTCCCTCAAACCCAGCGAGGGGATGCTTACGCTCATGATTATGATCACAAAATGCGATACCAAGTTTATATGCTAGCGGACGCTCTTTCACACCTCCTACCAGGATATCTGCCTGCTTTGCTTTAATAAAACCTTCTAGTTCCGCTGGATTGGCATCATCAAGGATAATCGTATCCTTCTTAACGATACTCTCAATAATCTCATAATCTTCTTTTTTACCAGTTTGGGTTCCCACTACCACGGTTTCTATTCCCATAGCTTCAAATTGACGAATTAAGGATATAGCCTTGAAGCCTCCTCCAACATAGATGGCAGCTTTCTTCCCTTCAAGATTTTTCTTGTATTGATCTATAACAACTGATAATTCCTGGGTTTTACGTCTTGTAAACCGGATTGCCGCATCCCGTGCCATCGAATCAGATAATGCATCGGCAATTCGTATTAAAGAATCCGTGGTATCTTCAATTCCAAAGAAACTTACCTTGATAAAGGGAATTCCCATCTCCTCTTCCATTAAGTTTGCAAGGTAAGTACTGGAACCTGCACACTGAACAACATTAAGGCTGGCCTCAGGTGCTTTGATTAGGTTTTCATAGCTTGCATCACCAGTAAAGGTTGACACCAGCTCAATACCTAATTCTTTTAGATAATTCTTTATAATCCAGAGTTCACCTGCTAAGTTAAAATCACCTAACAAGTTAATTCCTCTTGTTTTCTTTGTCGCAGGATATTGGCGGAGTAACTGCATAATTGCATTACAGGCCATCTTATATCCAGTTGATTTATTTCCTGAAAATCCAGGCGATTTTACAGGAATGACATGCACCTGGTACTTTTGTTCTATCGCCTTACAGACTGCTTCAATATCATCACCAATGACACCAACAATACAAGTAGCATAAACAAAAATCAGTTTAGCATCATAAGTTGTAATTAGCTCTTCGATTGCTGCAGAAAGCTTCTTCTCACCTCCAAAGATAACATCTGTTTCTTGAAGATCCGTAGAAAAACTATTCCGATAGATTTCCTCTCCACTTGATAAGCTTCCACGAATATCCCAGGTATAACTTGCACAGCCAATCGGTCCATGAACGATATGGAAGGCATCCGTAATGGGATTTAGAACAACTCTTGCTCCACAATAGACACAAGCTCGTTGACTCACAGCACCGGAGATACTGTTTTCTTCACACCGAATACCGTTACCAGAACAGCCCCCTGAACTTTTATATACAATGAACTGCTTTCTCTCTTCTAAGACATCCTGCATATCTCTACCTCCCTTGCATCTATTTGCACCTAGTACCTTTTGCTTCTAAATCCAAAAAGAGGGTATGATAGCAACCTTGCTATCTACCCTCAAAAATTCAAATTGTGCCATTGGCATCTTACATAACCATTTCAACATCTTCTTCCTCACAATGGCTATCTTGATAATCCATCAGTGCATTTGCAATTAATTCTGCCATTCTCATTGCACCACGGTAACCAACCAGTGGCATATAAGAATGGATATAGCGATCAATAATAGGAAAGCCCATACGAACGAGTGGAAGCTCCTCAGCTCTTGCAATATTCTTACCATGGGTTCCACCAATGAGTAGGTCAACCCTTTCATTCTTAATCCACTGATGTAATAAAAATAAGTCTCCCTCTGCTTTTGCAATGCAATCAGCAACACCAAATTTATCAAACAGATGTTTAGCTGCTTTTTCAAAGGCTGCTCCCGGTGTACCAGTTACTAGGAATTTTGGTATCATACCAAGTTCTAAGCAAAAAGCTGCAATTCCTAATACCGTATCTGGGTCTCCAAAGATGGCTACCTTCTTTCCATGGGTATATGGGTGAATGTCTACCATAATATCCACTAACTGTCCTCGTTCTTCTTCAATCTCATATGGAACTTCCACCTTTGAAATACTCTCAAGTTCCATAATGAAGTTATCTGTTGCTTCTACACCCATAGGAAGTGGTAATAGAGTATAATCAACCTCACACTTCTTTTTTAAGGTTTCTGCGGATGCTTCCGAGGTCTGCACACCTAAGGCTACGGTTTTTATACAAGCACCCAGTTCAATAATATCTTTAACCTTAGTCCCACCAAGCGGATACATGTCATACGTTCCAGTCATTGGAGCATCCATGACAGCACTGGTATCTGGAAGCATGGTATAGTCTACTTTCATGGCTTTCATCAGTTTCTTATATTCACGCATATCCCCTGGGTTTACAAAGCCAGGCATTAAGCAAATCTTACCATTTGATGTTTTCGTTTTCTTAGAAAGGTATTTGATAAATCCTGATACCATATTGGAAAAGCCAGTGATATGTGAACCATAGTAACTTGGTGTGTTACAATGAACCATATATCGACCTTCTGGAACTTCTATATCGGTAATTAAAGCATTTAAGTCATCACCAATCGTCTCCGAAAGACAGGTGGTATGAACTGCAATGATTTCAGGTTTGTAGATATCAAAGATATTCTTGGCAGCAGTTTTTAAGTTACTGCCACCTCCGAATACAGATGCACCTTCGGTAAAAGAACTTGAGGAAGCCATGGCAGGATCTTTAAAGTGTCTTGTTAAAAACATGCGATGAAATGCACAACAGCCTTGAGAACCATGACTGTGTGGTAAACAGCCATGGACTCCTAGTGCTGCATACATAGCACCTACTGGCTGACATGTTTTTGCTGGATTGATGCGAAGAGCGGTACGCTCTGTTATTTCTTTCGGTGTGTAATTCAGCATTAGCATTCACCTCCTACGGTTCCTTGTAAGGATGGCCGAGTCTTCCATGGAGCCTTGATGTAACTCCAAGCTGGTGTATATAATCCCATGACAAGATCTCTACCAAAATTAACGGCCCCCTTAAAGCCTGCATATGGCCCGCTATAATCATAAGAGTGTAACTGCCTGGATAACATTCCACTCTTCTGAGCTATAAACTTATCTTTAATACCTGAGAAGAAGATATCTGGTTTTAAGATTTTTAAAAACTCTTCAGTTTCAAAATGATTTAAGTCATCCGTGATAATAGCTCCACCATCCATCCCTTTTACCATACCAGAATAATCATTGAGCTCTACACCTTTATCTTTTAATTCAATACGCTGCTCTTCGCTTAAGAATACTTTATAAAACTTAGGATCTGGCTCAACTTCAATACTCTCTATATTCTTCGAATCTGCATCCGGCTTAATATCAGGTATCACTTCTCTACCTTCATAGTCATCTCGATGTGCAAACTCATAACCTGCGAGAACGGTACGAATTCCAAAATCATTGAGTAGCATCTGATAATGATGTGCTCTGGATCCACCCACATATAAGGCAGCTGTCTTTCCTTTTAACTTACTTGCATAGTAATCAATGTCTTCTTTGATAGTGTCTAACTCATCAGCAATAACCTCTTCAATGCGGTTTTTTAATGCTTCATCCCCGAAATACTCACCAATATCACGCAAAGCTTTACACATCGAATCTATTCCAACAAAATTTACTTTAATCCAGTCAATTCCATACTTATCTTTCATCATATCAGCAACGTAATTAATGGATCGATGACATTGCACCACATTCAGTGCAGCTAAATGGGCATTTTTTAAATCACGATAGCTACTACTACCAGTAAAGATCGAGAGGACCTCAATTCCACATCTTTTTAAAATACGCTCCGCTTCCCATCCATCACCACCAATGTTATACTCACCAAGAATATTAATAGAGTAATTTGTCTTAGGTTGCTTATCACCGGTACCAATCACATAGCGAATCAACTGATTGTTCGCAATATGATGACCTGCAGACTGGCTAACCCCCTTATAACCTTCACAGCTGAATGCCACGCACTTTATATCAAATTCCCCTTGTGCCCATTTTGCCACGGCATGAATATCATCACCGATCAGTCCAACCGGGCAGGTGGAACAGATGAAGATAACCTTAGGGTGAAGTAAGTTTACTGCCTCTTCAATTGCTTTACGAAGCTTCTTTTCTCCACCGAATACGATATCGGACTCCTGCATATCCGTTGAAAAACAATATTCTAAATAACTTTCAGCCTTTTCACCATCACGTTCATCTGCTTTGGCTTTGTGTCTTCTCGTTCCCCAGGTATAATAGGCACATCCGATTGGCCCGTGAACAATAATAACTGCATCCTTCATTGGCCCGAGTACTACACCCTTACAACCTGCAAAGCAACAACCTCTTTGAGTGATAATCCCTGGTATTGCTCTTGTATTTGCTGCAATAACGTTATTGCCTTCCCCAACGGTTATTACATGCTCTTTACGATTCTTATATACTCTTGAACTGTATTGATCTAAAACACTTTCACGTACACTCATCCTAATCCTCCATTCTGCCTAAAAACCGCGAAATTAGGCGCACTAACCCTACATGCTGTCTACAAACCACGAATTTGAGGTCATTACAAATTCCTGATTGATAAATCTACTATCAATACGATTCCGAATCTGTTTGTTGTTCACCATTACGTATACGGTATGCATCCATGATAGGTAACACAAATATCTTACCATCTCCCGGATTCCCTGTAGAATTGGCTTCTATCATCGTGTTCACCACCTTATCTACATCCTCTTCCTTGATGATTAAGTTGAAGATTCTCTTTGATATCAAACGTCCCGGCTCGGTAAGGTTTTCACCAATTGGAGAAACTGGTAATTCACCAGTATCCAGGATGGCCTGCATGATTGCTAAGTCTACACTTTTTTTCCCTCGCCCAAGGACCCTACGGCAGGTAAATGCCGGAAACCCTGCTTCCGCCAAGGCTTGCTTTGTCACACTGACTTTGTTCAATCTGACGATTGCCATTACTTCTTTCATAAGCAGTCCTCCTATTATAGTCCTTTTTTCTTAGTACTAATGGTATAAGCCTCCTCTACTGGGCTAACAAAGATTCTACCATCTCCAAAGTGTCCATTTTCGCCAGTTCTTGCATACTTCATAATGATTCTAATCACATCATCCTTATCCTCATCCTTTACTACCATAAGAAGCATTTCTTTTGGGATTTCATCATAATAAAGGTCACCAACTTTAACCCCCTTTTGTTTACCACGACCATATACATCCATCTTAGTTACTGCAGGAAAGCCTGCGGATAATAATTCAGATAAAACCACTCCAACTTTCTCTGGTCTAACGATTGATCGAACTAATACCATAATTATTTCTCCCTTCTTAATCTAAGATTCCATGCTCCATTAGGATGCTTTCTAAACGTTCAATGGACATTGGTTTAGGAATAACAAACATCTCATTACTATCAATCTTTTGTGCCAACTGTCTGTACTCATCTGCTTGTGGTACAGTAGGACTATAATCGATTACTGTTTTTTTATTAATCTCAGCTCTTTGTACATCGTTATCCCGAGGTACAAAGTGAATCATCTGAGTTCCTAACTCTTTGGCTACCGCCGCCACTAGATCTGCTTCCCCATCTACTTTTCTGGAGTTACAGATGAGGCCTCCGAGACGAACCCCACCAGTATTGGCATACTTTTGAATACCTTTGGCAATATTGTTGGCTGCATATAAGGCCATCATCTCACCGGAACAGACAATGTAGATTTCCTGTGCTTTACCTTCACGGATTGGCATTGCAAAACCGCCACACACAACGTCACCAAGTACATCGTAGAATACATAGTCTAAATCATCTTCATAAGCACCTAATTGCTCTAACAAGTTAATGGAGGTAATGAT
>JAEYWQ010000423.1 GCA_023428885.1 Bacillota bacterium | reverse complement strand
AACCCTTCACCGTAAAAGTGATTGCTTTTTCTTCTTTTGAATCTCTATCTGCAAAATTTAGTTGAATTTTATCATTCAACTGATATCCACTAACCGCCTTGAAAATATCTGGAACATAAACAGACATATCTTCCGCTTGTAAGTGCTTACCAATGAATTTCCACTTGCTGATTTCCCTTGAATCCTCCATATTGCTGAGTATAATTGGAAAGGATTTTTCTTCCCCTTTTGATAAAATATCAGCATCAAGCACAAGTACATCATGAACTTGCGTTTGCTTTACATGTTCATTGCTATCAATATAAGTTTTCACCTCATCCGTATAAATCTTATCTGGTAAGGCAAAGTAAACATCTGATGGTTTCAGTTCATCTTTTAAATTACTAAAGAAGCTACCGTAGTTGAATACAACCAATAGACCTAAATTTAAAAGAAGTGCTGCGATAACAAACATAAACACTAAAGTTGTGGAGGCCGATTTTGTTCTTCGTATATTTGCCAATGCATGCATCCATAGCTTCTTCACATTACCACCCCATTTCCGAAAGGAAAGACCGGAGTTTCTCATGTCTTATTTTATCACCGCTCACATATTTGCCCAAATTACATTCGCCACCGATAACTCCGTCTTTGATATAGATGATTCGATTACCACGTCTAGCGGAATTTAGATCATGAGTAACCATAATAATGCTTTGGCCATCATGATTAATTTCGGTCAAAACATCAAGTACTGCATTACCTGATGCAGAATTCAACGACCCCGTTGGTTCATCAGCAAAAACTACCCTCGGCTTGTTAATCAAAGCGCGAACGATAGCGGCACGTTGATTTTCTCCACCCGAAAGCTGAGACGGGAACTTTCTCCATATCATTTCAGATAAACCTACTTTTTGCAATAACTCTTTCGCTTTTGCTACAATCGCCTTTTTATCACCACTTACTAAATATCCACTTGCTAAAATGTTATCCAAGATACTCATATTATCTAGTAAGAACATTTGCTGAAATACAAATCCGCAGTTCTTTCTACGAAATACAGCCAATTTATCGTTATTCAAATTGGCAATCTCAGTGTCAAAGAAGCGAATATCTCCGCTTGTCGGTCGATCCATTCCGGATAATGCATAGAGCAAGGTAGATTTACCTGCACCGGAAGATCCCATAATAACTGTAAAATCCCCTTCATTAAATTCGATATCCAGATTTTTTAGCACCTGTTGCTCCTGCGATCCAGATTTAAAGCTTTTGTTTAGTTTACTCGTCTTCAATATAATGTTGCCCATTTTTTCCTCCTTTTTTGGCATTAGAGAATGTTTCACTCAATTCCTTTCTGGAAAACTTCTTCCCTAACTCGATGATTCATCTATTTCTTTTGTTCAAATTTGTTCCCATTATATACCTTGTTAAAATCTGTAACTATGGTATTTACATTAAAATTTCATTGTAAAAACATTAGAACACAAAACACCCTCGATATGTTCTCTAATACACATATCGAGGGTGTTTTACCTGGACAAACCAAATTATAAATAGCCCAATAATACTGCTCTGCCTCTTTACCATGGGATGGTTTAATTCTAAGGTATTCATTTCATAACTAAGCAAGTAGCCCACCATGATAGCAATAATAAGCCTTTGCATTCAGTGCCAATAATCTTTCCATAGATTTTGTAGCCTGATCTATGTCTAAAGTAAACTGCGGGTTTGCGATAACAGCTTTACCATCCTCCACTGCAATTGCATCACCAGTGATAACAATTTTATCTTTTTCCATTAGAAGAGAGATATGGCCAGGTGTATGACCAGGTGTCGCAAGTATCCTGCATCCCTCACACCAATCCATATAGTCACCGTCCCGCAAAAAAACATCGACCTGAACCGATTCAACTCGACGTAGCATATCACAAAAGGCTCTGCCAAAGTCCTGCTGCTCGGGTGGAAGTATTTTCTGCATCTCTTCTGCTTGAAGCAACCTCAATGGTTTTTCCTGAGCAGAAATATAGGGTGCTTCTACAGCAGAAGCGTATATTTTTATATTGGGGTTTGTCCTTTTAAGCGCATAAAATAAAAGCATCCTCTAAAGTTGCATTTCTAATAGTTAAATTATGATTTCTTAAAAACATAATCTATCCTCCGATAATTTTTAGAGGGTTATATTATAGTCACCCTCCATATACTTGTTAACAATTCTCTATTATTTCTCATATCAGATCACCCCTTCTCAATTAGTCTAAAACATTACAAAGGTCTTGCATTGCAGTATCTAATCATTATAAATTCCTACCCACTATATCCTTTAACATAGGTAAAACTTCCTGTTCAAACCATGGATTTCGTTTTAACCAACCAAGGTTTAATGGGGAAGGATGAACAAGTGGAAAATATTCTGGTTGATATTTATGAAAATTTCTCACTGTTTCAGTTAAGTTCTTTTCACGTCGTTTATTTAAATAGTATTCCTGAGCATAGCTTCCAATCAGAATCATGGTTTCGACATGGGGCATTTCTTCTAGTAAACTAGGATGCCATTTTTCTGCAAAGCCTTTTCTAGGTGGGGCATCACCGGTTTTTGCTTTTCCCGGATAATAAAAATCCATAGGCAAATGAGCAATACGATTCGTACTATAAAATATCTCACGGGATATGCCCAACCACTCTCTTAATCGGTCACCACTTACATCATTCCAAAACAAACGAGTTGCTTCTGCTTTCTGTCCTGGAGCTTGTCCGACTATGACAATTCGTGCGTCTATTGAAGCTTTAAATAATGGTGGAATTCCCCTTATTGTATAAGATTCGTTCATTGGGTCATCCATTATATCTTGTTTCATCTTATCAAATATCATCATATTACACCGTAATCCTCTTCATAAATCAGAATATGTTCCCTACCATCGTGCCTCCCAGATATTCAGACAGACTAATGGGTAATTACCTTTGAAACAAATTTCTCCCTTATTCAGTCACTGATTAGTCTTTCTGTCTCTTCATTGTAAGCAGTCAGATGCATTTCTATGTACGTTGAAGAGCTTTTTCCTATTCACGGATCTGTTATTTTACTTTCACAAAGTTAGGCTTTTCAGGTGCTATCCCATTCTCCGGCATATAAGCAATTTCTACACTTCCTGTAGCAGCATCATATATTATAATTTGTAGGTAATATTGGGTATGTATATATTGATAATCTGCTTTTGGCATCTCTTTACCAATGATATCTTTTAAATCAAAAACCGAAACTTTTTCATATTCCTTCAATCTTTCATAATAAGTTTCAAAGCGAGTTTTATTATAGGCTAACGTTGCAATTGTATCCACATTATCATTTAGGGCATTACCATTTACAGTACATATTGAATCTGCTATATCCCATAATAAATGATTGCTTAACAAAGATTCTGCTGACCGGACTGCACTAATTCCACCATCAAGAACAAAGTTCTCGACAACTTTTGAATTCTCCTTATCAGCGGCCAATATCAAATGGGAGAAGGTATAATTCCTACCATTGTCTACCATATAATTTGTTAGTTCGTCAAGTGTACTAAAATTCTCTAAAGCATAACGTAAATCATAGGTATAACTTCTGGTTCCCGAATCTTTATAATACCTTGCTGAGTTATCCAATATAGCAGCAAATATGCCATCATCATTTAATGCAGAAATAATATTCATAATTCCTACAAATCCAAAGGAGGTAAAACTGTGTTCTCCGTTATTGTAGTCAACAACTGCCTGAAGCTTAAGAATTTCTTTATGTTCCTGATTAAAATCCCATTCTAATACTCTTAAAGTGATATCTTTACTGGTTTGTGATTTATCTCCAAAAACTGATAACCCGGAGCAAGCAGTTGGTCTGCAAAGATCAGGAATCATATTTGATAAGTAGATTTCTTCCTTTGATAATTTTGAATCTCCCAGAGTGCTTTCTTCATTCGTAGCGATAACACTGGCAAATCCTTCAATTTCATCAATATATTCCTGCGGGAGCTGATCTATTACTGATGCAATTCTCTCCTTATAGGAAATCCTTGGATCTACTAAATAACTCATATAGGAATCTAAATTTTTTGCATAGTCGGGTATTATTTTTAGTATAGCTTCAGCATACTCCTTGCCCATATCATAATGACTTATTCCGCTATCATAATTTAGAGACACATGGTAATAACCTTCCAACTCCTCCATTTGAACCGCTTCTTTTTTATCTTGCTTCGCTGTACATCCTGTAATCATTAAAATAGCAGCAAATAAAGGTAGGCAATTCCAGAAATTTCTTCTTTTCATATATTCACTTTCCCTTTCCCAAACTAGTAGTTATCTTCATATAATTTCCTCTTCTGTAATGGTTATCCATATTATATATGTTTATAAATCGTAAGTCAAATTAACGGTTTCCACCTAGTTTTATCTACATAATAACTTTTGCGTGACAATATCAGAATAGATCTCCAAACCAATGGTATTTGCAATATGAATCACATCTTTATATTGCACACTCTCGGGCAAGAAAGAAGTAAGCATATTCTCTTCTTGTAAAATCCGGTCAGGGTTAAAAATCACATCCTGGTATCCATCAAAAATAGCCACATAAAAGATTTCTGACTCAACAATATCCTGAAAGAAATGGCTACCATAGGATAGTTCTGGCATAAAACCTTCTTTTTTTGAAGAGTACTCACAAAGAGCCTTCATATTACAAATTTGTGTAAAGTGGACTGGAACCCCAAGGGATGGTGTAGTGCTCCCC
>JAEYWQ010000418.1 GCA_023428885.1 Bacillota bacterium | reverse complement strand
CAATCACTTTTACGGTGAAGGGTTATACCGAGGACATCTTCTTTAGTTCCACGGACACTGGCTATCTCAACTTTTTTCTACCAGCTGATACCTATCAAAAAGTGAAGGACATTCTAAACAAACCTGAATACCTAATGCATGTAGTATATGCAAATCTGGATAATGTCAATAATGCATCTGCAATTGAAAGTGGTATCCGTGAAATACTGGATTTATCTTCAGCTTCGTTAATGGCTGCTGATCCGACTACCACACTTTTAGTCATTGACCTTGGACTAATTGAATTATCCCGTTGTATGATGGCAAGTATGATATCGGCTATGATGGTTATGTTTTCCATAATCATTGTAATTGTATGTTTGCTGGTTGTTCGCTTTAGGATTGTTAACAGTATCGAAGAAGACATTATGAAAATTGGTTCTTTAAAATCAGTGGGATATACAAGTAGGCAAATTATCCTCTCTGTTATATTACAGTTTTCATTGATAGCAGGTATTGGTAGTCTCATTGGATGTGCACTTTCTTATCCTGTACTACCAGCAGTCTCCCTTGTGTTTGAGCAACAATCAGGACTGAAGTGGGAACAAGGTTTTGATGGCATAGTTACTGGGACAGCATTTATATTCTTGCTCTTGATCGTTATCTTGATCGCATATATAGCAGCCCACCGTATCAGCAAGTTAAATCCTATTAATGCCTTGCGTGGGGAAACGATTGCTCGTAAGTATAAACGAAATCATCTACAACTCGAATATGCAATTGGTAAACTACCTTTTATCTTAGCATTAAGATCAGTGATTCAAGGAATGAAGCAAAACATCATGATTATTGTTATTTTAATCGCTGTTACATTCTCAGGAGCATTTGGCGTGATTATGTATTACAATACAACAGTTGATACAAAAGCCTTTGCAGAAGTTCCGGGGATGGAAATATGTAACGCAATTGCTGTGCTTAATCCGCAAATGGATCAAACGAAAGCAGTGGAAACCATCGAACGTATGGATCATGTAAGGAAAGTGCAATATTTAGATGAGGTAAAGATAAATGTTGAAGGTATGGAAGTCGCTGCTTATGTAATGGATGATTATCAAAATAAAGAGACTAAGCTGGTGTATGAAGGACGATATCCAGAAAGTTCGAATGAAATCACACTTGCTGGAATCTTAGCGGAACGATTGGATAAAACCATAGGTGATACGATCACAGTGTCATATGGAGAGATGAAAGATCAGTTTAAAGTGGTGGGTCTATCCAATGGTTCTCAGATGGGAGGACTGAATACCTCCATTCTTGCAAAGGATTATGGACGTTTTAATCCTAGTTTTAAGCATCAGTCTTTATATATTTATTTAGAGAAAGGAACAGATGCCGAAACAATCGTTACACAATTAAAAAATGACTTTGATAAGAGTATGATACTAGGAGCCGTAAATTTCGATAAGGAAATGGCAGAGGGGATGGCCTCATATCAAAATATAGTAGCTGCAGTCGGGCTTGCAATGCTAATTATTACCCTGTTTGTAGTCACCCTGGTTTTATATTTTGTCATCAGCTCATCCGTTATTCGCAAAAAACGGGAACTTGGAATCCAAAAAGCGATTGGCTTTACCACCTATCAGTTGATGAGCCAGCTTTCCATTAGCTTTACGATTCCGATTATGATAGGTGTGGTATCTGGAACATTGTTAGGAGCATTTTATACAAACCCGGTGATGTCACTTGCCATGAAAGGTGCAGGTGTCATGAAAGCTGGATTTATTGTAGATCCAGTTTGGATTATTTCCTTTGGATTTGCTACGATTGTTTTCTCCTACTTGCTGTCTATGTTGATTACTTGGAGGATTCGAAAAATTTCCGCCTATGCTCTTGTTACAGAATAAATAGTCAAATTCCTAGGAATGTTGTAAGCCAAGAAGACGGGGGTGTTGTTATGTGACAACACCCCCGTCTTTTTGGCCTAGTATGTGGCAACACCCCCATTCCTTTGGTCTTGCCTACTTGGAAATCAATTTTACTTTGATAAGATAATTCATAAACTTTTTAAAACAGATATTCCAGATGCTTGCATAAGTTAGTGAAAATAAGAAAAAAATCAGTAAAGTTACTAGAGTTGATAAAGAAGCAGTTATGTCGACAAAAGCCGGAAAACCTACGATATAAGTCAAGAACATCATTCCAAGGGATAATGCTATGCTTGAAAGTAAGATAGATATCACAATTGAGCTTCTATAAAGGAATATTCCAATCATAATACCTAGTAACCCGCTAGTAAAAAGAAGGATAAATGTCTCTTCTATGCTAACCAAAGTAAGAATTAAGGTGCTAGAAATTAATACAAACAAGCCAAGAATAATATTAGAAGCAGCAGCGATTGCAATTGGTAGTGTACTTAATGGACTAAAAGCCATTCCAAGTGCTGGTAAGAATACAGGTGCTGATTGGAAGATCACAGCCATGGCTGTTAAAATACCTCCAAAACATATAAACTTGACAATATCTACTTTTTTCAAATAACCCCCTATCTGGAACTATGAATGATCTTACTCTATGCTATAACTTCAAATACAGTTCCTAGGTTATAATCAGTCACATTCTGAGAACCATAAATACCTAAATATAGTCTGCTTTGATCCATACTTGTTCCCAGACTAACATAATAAGCCGAGCTAGACCCAAAATCATAATCGGTTTCTATTACACTAAAATCATTTAATTTACTATCAGTAGTAAGCTTGGTGTAAGCCAGAACACCTCTCGCCGGAGGTGGAGAATCTTCATTTTTAACAAAGTCAGTGAATACCACACTTCCCATTAAATCGGGAATACTACTTCCTATATATGCCTGAACCCCAGTTAGGGCAGTTCCGCTAAACTTATCTGGGCGGGGATCCACATGGTAATAACTAATGAGTGGCCAAATACGTTGTGTGGAAGTTTCTACCGCATCCTCATAATAGGCAACTGATTTCTCATTCAAAGCTTGATTGGCAGTGCATCTATTTATGACTGAAGTAGGTAAATCTCCTTCCCATCCACGCCAGCCCAAATTAATAAGATCTTCTTGGTCAGTCGCTTGCTTCATAAGAGAAGTATGTGTAAGCTGTGTAACCGGTACTGCTCTATAATGAACGAAGGAGAAAATCGACTCGACCAGATCCTGGCCCACATTTCCCACATATTTGATATACTGATTATAAAATCTTTGAAATGAGATACCAGGTATATTGCGGACACCTTTGGCAATCACCGTAAGCGTTTCTTGAATAGGAAGGGGAAGTTCGTGAAAACGTGTAACTACGGGTGGATTATCTATATTTGTAATCTTATCTACATCAATTTCTATTATTTTACCAGCGATCTCCATATCGTTCTGGGCTATATTAAATGGGTCATAACCGGATCCTCCATCTCCGGTTGTTAAAACAAGCTTGCCTGTTTCAGGTGAAAAGTTTAAGCTGTTAACACCATTATGATTTAAAAAAGGTCTTCTTAAATTCAATAAAGTCCGCCGTCTTTGTGGCTGACCATTCGACGGTAGCATCCATTCTTCCACAGTATCAATATGATCATACAGAGTTTCTCGATTCTGCCACTCTAGGTTTAAGCTTCTAGAATCACATGGGTTAGGATGAAATGAAGCAGAAAGCGCACCAGGGCCTTGTGAACCAGCCAGGGAATAATGAAGATAAAATAATCCGTTATTACTAAACCCCGGATGAAAGGCTAGACCAAGCAAACCCCTTTCGTCATATCCACCACTAGAAGCACCTAGTGTTATGATTCGAGAGCGAATATCCAGAAATGTCCTGATCCTTCCATTTTCCATGTAGTAAATCTCCCCTATTTGGGTGGCAATCATTAATTTTTCGTTTAAGTCTCCTGGAAGTATAGCTGTTTTTATTACAGTGGGTAAATTCAACATTGTAACGAGGGGACGTAAATGAACGGTAACTTTTTTCAACTACCTTCATCCTCCTTAATTTGCTACTTTTATAAGAATATGACTTTAACTGTGTTACTATGCCTAATGAATCGCTATAATTTAGGTAGAGTATACTTAACAAAAATGCAAATAGACAAAAAAATGCAAAGTACACTTGACAAAACTTGCAAAGTTTACTATACTAAACTTGCAAAGTTGACTTAGCAAAGCACAAGATTGGAGATGAGTATTTGAAGAATAAAATCAGGGAATTACGGAAAGAAGCCAGGATTTCTCAGGAGGAGCTAGGCTTAGCTGTAGGAACAACACGACAGACAATCACCTCACTTGAGGTTGGAAAGTACACGGCTTCTTTAGCACTTGCGTATAGAATAGCCAAGTACTTTGGCTTGACAATTGAAGAAGTATTTGATTTTGAAGAGATGGAGGATAAGTAAATGGATAATTATAAAGCTAAAATCAAAAACAGAATGATCTTTGGAGTGGTAGGTCTTATTATTTTTATACCGATAGCTGTTTATGCCTTTATGAGATATTTTGATACCAAGGGAGTGGTATTTGGTACACCGCTAAAAGATTTTATCGGCGGTTTACTTAATGGACTTCGTGGTGGAATTGTGATAGGATTTGTTCTCTTCTTACTAGTCACATTGATTAAGAATTATTTCGCAATCAGAAATGATGAAAAGCTTAAGAAAATGTTCATTGAAGAGAATGATGAGCGTACACTTGCGATTTGTGAACATTCTAGTCAGGTAACCTTTAACATTACCATGTTTGTTATATTGGCAGTCTGTGTGGTAACAGGATTATATAATCCTGTAATCAGTTTGACTTTGTTGGCTGTATGGATATTTATCATCTTGACACGACTTATTACAATGTTTTACTATAACAAAAAAATTTAGTTTTATGTCCTATTCTTTTGAAGGGGGAAATTATAGTTGATAATAGTTTGACGCATTCATATATAAGTATGGATGCGTTTTTTATTTTAACATATTCCATTGAATTGAAAGAAAGGATATCCATGCAAAGATGGAGTATCTTGTAAAAAACAGAGTATGTATAAATTTCATATATTCGACAGAAAATAAAGAGAACACATGAGGTAGCTATAATAAAGAATTATGTTTTATAAGAAAACAGACAAGGATAAGTGTGATCCGATTCTGATAGCGAAAGCATTAGGAAAGTAGGTTGGTATCGTGGATCATCATCAGAACATGTTAAAGAAAGAATCAGAAGATATCATTACAGTAGATGATATGGATAGAGAAACAGGACACATGGAGAAATTGGAAGTCCATAAACGAGGAATACTTCATCGAGCATTTTCTGTCATGATATTTAATCATGAGGGAGAAGTTTTACTACAAAAGCGAGCAAAAGAAAAGTATCATTCGCCAGGTCTATGGAGTAATGCTTGTTGTAGTCATCAAAGAGTGGGGGAAACTTTAGCTGAGGCAGTTTCTCGGGGGCTCTTAGAAGAATTAGGTATTATATGCCACTGCCGGGAAGTATTTCAGTTCCAATACCGGGTGGAATTTGATAATAGCTTGATTGAACATGAAATTGATCATGTTTTTTTTGACCAATATGATGGGAAGGTCCTTCCGAATAAAGAAGAAGTGGAAGAGATTCAGTGGATTGAACTTGATAAGCTCAGTGAAGATATGAAGGAGCATCCAGAAAGATATACCTATTGGTTTCGGATCATGATGGAGCAAACCGAGATAAGGAGTTTAGAGAAACTGGTATTAGGGGGTAAAGAGTGAGAGAATATGGCAAGCAAACAAGTAATAGGTGAAGCTCATGGGAAACTCATATTAGTAGGAGAGCATATTGTGGTTTACGACAAACCAGCCATTGCGATTCCTTGTCCCTTAAAGATAAAAGCTAGGATCCAAGAAAAACCTGGTGAGATTACAATAGAGTCCACAATATTTACAGGAAAGTTATGCGATATGCCTGAGAAGATGGCAGGCTTATTTGAATGTATTCATCTTTCTTTGGAATTGTGCAATGAAAAAAAGAAAGGAATTCATATTGAGATTAATTCTAAGATACCAGAAGGGACTGGGCTTGGATCAAGTGCAGCCGTAGCAACTGCAATTGTCAGAGGAATTTTTCAATATTATCAAACAGCTTTATCCCAAGAACAACTTTTTTCTCTGGTAGAATTGGCTGAGACATATGCTCATGGTAGGCCTAGTGGCATAGATATGATCTCAGTAGCAAGTGAAGAGCCAATATTTTTTCAAAAATCCAAGGGAGCAATTACCTTAACTTCACCCCACGCCTTTTCTATGGTGGTGGCGGATACAGGGAAGCTTGGAGTTACAAAAAAGGCGGTTACGCATGTAAAAGCCTTAAAAATACAAAGACCTATGATAATTGAGGGCATTATAGATGAGATTGAGGATATTGTAATGAGCGCTAAAGAGGCTATCTTAGAGGGTGATGCCTATTTGCTTGGCAAACTCATGCTAAGGAATCATAAACAATTACAAAAACTTGAAGTAAGCGATTCAATGTTGGATCATTTGGTGGAGGTCGCAGTCCAGTATGGAGCATACGGCGCTAAGCTGACTGGTGGTGGTATGGGTGGCTGTATGATAGCCATATCCAAGGATATAGAAGCTGCAAAATTTCTTTCGAAAAAGCTTATGAGTGAAGGTGCGAAAGCAGCATGGTACTTCTCAACAAACTCAAACTATGTAGAAGGAAGCTTAATATGAGGGAGTGATGTCTTGAAAGCAACTGCGAGGGCAAATACCAATATAGCATTAATCAAATACTGGGGTAAGAGAGATGAACAGCTGTTTTTACCAATGAATAGTAGCTTATCCATTACCCTGGATCAATATTATACCGTTACGACAGTCGAATTTATAGAAGAGTTGACTAAAGACATGCTTGTATTGAATCATACACTGGCAGATATGAAGGAACAGATAAAGATTTCTGCCTTTCTAGATATCATTAGAGAAAAAGCGGGGATACAATTATATGCTATGATTAAAACCCAAAACCATGTACCCACAGCAGCAGGCTTTGCCTCCTCGGCTTCTGGTTATGCGGCCTTAGCAGCTGCAGCTTCGAGAGCTATTGGACTTTCTCTAACTAATGAGGAGTTATCAAGAATCGCAAGACAGGGTTCAGGTTCCGCTTGCAGGTCTGTCTTTGGTGGATATGTGGAATGGGAAAAGGGTTATCGGGCAGATGGGCGGGATTCCTTTGCCCATCAGATATTGGATGAGAAAAGTTGGACCTTGTCCATACTGTCCGTATTAATAACATCAAGGAAAAAAGGGGTATCTAGCCGGGATGGGATGAAAAGAACAGTAGAATCGTCTCCATTTTATCAAGGTTGGCTAGCCACCATATCTGAGGATCTGGATATGGCAAAGCAAGCAATCAAAAACAGAGATTTGGATTGCCTTGGAGAAGTCATAGAAGGGAATGCCTTGAAAATGCATGCTACTATGCTTGGTGCCAAACCCCCGGTATTTTATTGGGAAAGCGGTACCTTGGAAGTGATGCATTGTATTCGCGAGCTAAGGCAGCAGGGCATCCTGGTTTATTTTACCATCGATGCAGGGCCCAATGTTAAGGTGATATGTGAAACAGACAAAGAAGAATTAGTGAAACAAACGTTAATAAGCTTAAGCGGTGTTCAATCAGTAATTGCTTGTAGGCCTGGTGAAGGAGTAAGCTATGTGTCCGAATAATAATGAAAAAAATAATAAAACCATGATCAATGACATTGTAAAAAATGCTTCTACTGAAAACAAGTTGAAAGTAAGTGAAAACAACATAAAAGAATCTGAAAATAAGGTCAAGGAAGCAGAAAACAACATTGAGATTTGGGAAGATCTAGTCAATATCAAAGATTTAATAAAAGCACTCATCATCTGCATCTTTACAACCTTTGGTGGATATCTCCTAGCTCCTAATGGGTCCTATCAGCCACTACTCATTGGTTTACTTGGTGCAATTGTAGGGTTTATCACTTCTAGTTTCTTAATCAAACCGAAGAGAGAAATGATAGAGGAGAATAAGGAGCCATAATATGAACTTAATATATCTGATTCAAATGATCATGGCGGCTACTTTGGCAGCAGTGGTATATACCATTATAGGAGCCACCCCGGGGGCAGATGAAACTGCAACAATTGCTCCTATCACCTTAATACTTGTGTTAACAGGGTTAGAGCCTATCGTTATATTAGCCTTTTTTATATCAGCCATAGTTGCCAGTAAACTAATTGATGCTGTTCCAATTTCGGTTGCTGGTATACCGGCTGGTGTTATGTCCACACCAATGGTAGAGCATGCTCAATTGTTAAAAAGAGAGGGCTTAACGGATGTAAGCATTCGTAAAATTGCCTCCGGTGCTGTTATTGGGAATCTAGTATCGATTCCTTTGAGTTTATTATTAGCCAATGCCTTAGTACCATTTGCTAATGCAATCAAAGAATATGGCGATCTAGTATTCTTTCTTGGTGCTATTTTATTAGCCCTAATGAGTAAACATCGCTGGATTTCTCTTGTAATTATCCTGCCATTTGCCTTGTTAATTCAAGGACTGAGGAATATCTACTGGGTAATCGGTGCGGTGGAGCCAGGGACTAATGTATTTACATCATTCTTTCTTGCTATCACCATTGGGCCAGCGATTTTAAGTTTATTAGAACTATTGAATAGAGATAAAAGAAAAGAAATGACGATTCATCATAAAAAAAGAATTAGTTTAAGAAATGAAGAGAAGATCAAGGGATTTCCAAATCCTTTTCACATATTATCAAGAAAAGAAATAGGCTATAGCGCTGTTGCATCTGTAATAGGCAGTATGATTTTTCTTTTAAGTCCCGTAGGCCTTACCATTTTTTTTGGAGAATTATTTGCAAGTAGGGAAAAAGACAGGATAAAAAGAGCAGCCCTAGCAGTTACTTGTATGGAAGCATTGGCTCAAGCCACCTATATCTCAGGAACACTGATTCCTTTAATTGCCCTTGGGATACCCTTATCCCCGGTGGCTATAGGTCCAGCGAATCCTCTGTTTATTGCAGAACCAGTATTTACACAGAACCATAATATGCATCATGTATTAAGCATGGGTGATTTTATATGGGGAACGTTAATTGGAGCAGGGATTGCATCAATCATCACTTATTTTATGGCGGTCAGATATTCAAGAAAGATATGCAATTTTGTGTTTGAAAAAATACCACACGAGGCTATCTTAGGACTTTTTATAAGTCTTGTGTTATTACTGGCATACATGGATGCTGGTTTTGTAAATATAGCAGGCACTCTATTAATTGGTTTAGTATCGGGCGTATTACATCGAATGGGTGTAAATTATGGAGTGTTATTTATGATCTTATATTCAGCACCATGGTTAATTGGTGTAATATGATGCATTCTATCAAATATATAGAGAAAAGTTTGGAAGGGTGAGGAAATGAATCGAGCGAATGTAACCATAAAGGTACCAGGAAAATTAATGATTGCGGGGGAATATGCTATCTTATCCACTGGATATCCAGCCATCGTGATTGCCGTGAATCGATATGTTACCATAAGAATTCATTCAAGCGAATGCTATCAACTTTACGACCTATCCTCTAATTTGTCTGAAGTTACTTGGAGATTGAATGACGATGGAAGAGTATTAGGACTAAAAGGCGAAAAATATTCCTTTATCAAGGCAGCTATAGAGATCGCTTGTCAATTCCTAAAAGAAAAAGAGCAGGTAATCATTCCTTTTCATCTTCAGATACAAAATGGGCTGAATGACATCTTAAGCGGTAAAAAGTATGGTCTCGGTTCCAGTGCTGCAATTGTAGTTGGAGTAATTAGTGCTATTTTGGCTTTTCATGATCAGGATCCTGAAAAAGAGAAGTTAGTCTTATATAAGTTAGCTTGTCTAGCGCATCTGAAATGCCAAGGGAATGGTTCAGGGGCAGATATTGCAGCAGCCATATACGGGGGATGGCTATGTTATTACCGTTATGATTTAGCATGGTTAATCCACAAAATAAAGGATGAAAAAGTAAGCTTAGTTAAACTTGTTTCTAGCATCTGGCCAAACTTATGTATTGAAAAAATAATCCCACCTGCTAATCTTAGTTTACTGGTAGGCTGGACGAAGCATAGTGTGAAAACCTCTCCTCTGGTAGAGAGAATAGAAGCTTTTCAAAAGAGGGAAACAAAGTTATATGAAGGCTTTTTAGAACTTAGTAAGGCTGCCACCCTTGAATTTGTCAAGGCTTGTGAATTAAAGGAGGAAGCAGGGATTCTTGATGCAGTTCATTTGAATCGAATTGCATTACAAGTCTTAAGTAACATTTCCCAAATTCAGTTAGAGACAAAAGAGATTAAAACACTATGCGATATTGCTGATCGGTATGGTAAGAGTAAATTCTCGGGTGCTGGCGTTGGAGATTGTGGAATCGCCTTTTTGAGGGAGGGCAATAAGAGCAAGGATTTGGAAGAGGAATGGAAGCAAGCTGGGATTGTACCTTTGGATCTGGAAATCTCTGAGGGAGGGCTTATAAAGATAAACTAGGGTAGAATTTTTATTCAATTCAGTCGCATTATACTGAATACTGTAATTAGTACATTATTGACAAAAAATCCCAAAACATAATACGAGGAAGAGAGGGAGCTGTACAGTGGATATTATTAATCAAACCAATCGAACAATGTTTTTCGAAGAAATAAATCCTGAAAAGCATAACTTACTTACATTAATTGGAGATGCCAATGGACTTGAAAGCCTTAGCGATGAAACAATAAAGGATATTAATCAGAATTTATTTGTTAGGAGCTTTGATGAATTTTTGGAGAAGTTTTCACCAGTAGTATATTCTTTTTATAATGCAGCAAACCAGAACATATTATATACCTTGGATAAACCAACGAATATTCCTGAAGCATATATTACAGAGATCCCGTTAAATCGACAGAATGATTTCCTCAATATGTTATGCACCATCATTGTTACTAAGAAATCACAAGGCTTGATCAATGTAGACTTTAAGTTTGAAAATGTTCTTGATATGATTTCACCCAAGAAAGTAATGAATGATATTAGACAAGCAAGAAAAGAAATTCATTATCTCTATGAAAAATATGAAGAGCTAGATGACGAGGATCCAAAGAAATTAGATATTGGAGACAAGCTAAACTTAAAGTTTGAAGAAGCAAGCCAAAACTATAATAATGTTATGGCTATGCTACCACTTGCCATTGAGGATATCAAGACAAGATTAGTTCTTACGGGCTCAAAAAATAAGAAGAATGATTCTCCATTATCTATTGGTATGCTTACAATGGGGGAAAATGGTGAACTGAAGGTATGGAACTCATCATAACACAAGATCTTAGTGAGACACAGCATAGTATTGAATTAGCAAGATTCCGTCTCCAGCCGGGTGCTATTCTTAGGAATCAATATAAAAACTTTATGGATTACAACACCGAATATGATACTCTCAATATCATTCATTCCAATTGGTCTTCTTACGATGGGGATACCTTGTCACCGGTATTACTTCGTGCTTTTGCAGATGAGATGATGCAACAAAGAGAAAAGAACCCTCTGGATATGATGTTTTGTCAGCAGATTTATGGAATGAATGGCTCTTCTTTAAGTCTTAGTGCAATCTCCAATTATATTCATTGCAGACTTCCAGAGCAAAAAAAGTTACTGAGTAAACAGGAACTATTTCAGGGATTATTACAGATTCTGAAGCTAGGTTCTGGGGGAGGAATCGGAAGATTAGGTAATAATCCAAGAGAAAGAAGAGCGATATTAGTGGATTAAATATAAATATCAAAAAAGAGTAAAGACATACTCACGATAGAGCTTGCAGATAGTCTAAAAACTATATGACAGGCTTTATTTATTTTTCCAGCACAATAGGTGCTGAGAAATATATTTACATTTGACTTGCCGAAGGAATAAAAAGAACAATTTATAACTGGGAAATAATTGTATTTATATACATATTTTGGTAGAATAGATAAAGGATTTGTTATTAAAATGGACGAGGTGGTTATGTATGAGGTATGAAGATGTGATTCAACGACAAAACGATTATAAAACTAAAGTAACTGGAGATATTTTTCAAGGAATGTACATCAAAGAGAAGCTAGTTGAGTTTAGAAAGCAACTTTTTTTTGATGGAATCATAGGTATCTATCTACCAAACGATTTTATTGACATACCATTAGAATTAGCCAAACTAAAGTATCCGTCCGAAAACCGGCCGCAAATCATGAAAATGAGCTTAACTGGTGAGGTTAATGTGTTAATGAATCTGTTACCTGTAGATTTGAGAGGGAAAAACATTCTAGATATGCGGGATACATTTAAAACTATTTTACATAATACGCAACCTTCAAATATTTTCTTTGAGAAAGATATGATTGAAATAGTGACTGGTGATAATGGTAGTAAGTTACCACTTGGCTGGTTTGACTATATTTCCTATGTTTTGGATGGTCAAATGTACAATATGGTAGGTTGCATGTCAGTTGGAGATCAGTTATTACATATTGTTATTAATAGTAAAGCTTCCGAGGGAGATATTTGGAAAGAAGTTGCATTACAGATATTTAGTTCAATTAGCATTGAAAAAAGGGAGGGGAGAAAATGCTGTTGACAAGAATAAGACTAAAGGGGTTGGATGGATTTTTAATTGAGTCCTGTGAGATAACACAAAAAGTAAATGATCATGCATATGCAAAGATTGCTGGTGTATTATCAGAAAGTTCGATCGAATCATCACGAAAACTAGGGTTAACAGACCAAAGGTATTATCTGATTGGGTATTCAAATCATGATCAAGGAGAAATTGTTTTTAGTGGAATTGTATACAGTACTAATGTCCTCATCGAGGGAGAGTTACACTGGCTTGAGCTGACATTAGTTTCAGATACAAGACAATTACATAGTCAAAGAAAGACAAGGACAATACAAGACGTGAACACATCATACCAGCAGATATTTAACGATATATCAACGGTGAACAACATAACTGTTCAAAGTGAAACTGGTAATCAACCAATTGGCACAATGATTGTACAATATGAGGAAACGGATTGGGAATTTCTATGTAGAACTTCATCTCGATTAAATGAAGTAGTATATCCAATTATATCAAGTACACAGGGAGGATGTAGAATTGGTATTAGCGCGCAAAGCAGTGGGAATCATCTGGAGTGTAGCAAGTTGGGAATAAAACACCGTATTGGTGAATTCAAAGAAGCCTCAGCTAGTCAGCAGCTAATAGATTCGGTTTCCTATCTGGTAACTAGCAGACAGTATTATCCAATTGGCTCTAAGGTAAAATTGAAAGAAGTAGATCAGGAACTGTATGTCTATGGGCTAGAGGCAAAGTTAAGTCATGGAGAACTTGTAAGTGAGTATGAGCTACGGACAAAGAAGGGATACAAGACTGTTAAAACCTATAATACCAAGATAGCAGGAGCATCATTAAGAGGAAAAATCACGTCCATCGGCGGTGATAAGGTAAAAATTGTAGTTGATGCAGACCAATTAAGTAATAATTCATTACTTAAGGAAAAATGGTTCCTTTACTCAACGATTTATTCTTCGCCAGATGGTACGGGCTGGTATTGTATGCCGGAAATAGGAGACAATGTCCGATTATACTTTCCGTCAAAGGAAGAAGAGGAAGCATATGTGATTAGTTCGGTTCATTTGGAAGTATCACAAACAAGTAGTCATGACACGAGTCAAGGGTTACAAGATAGTACGCCACCTCGTTCTGACCCTGATACCAAAGTAATTTCGAATAAATATAAGAAAGAGATTATTTTCTCCAGGGATTACCTAAAAATAAAAAGCAAAGAAGGACTAAGCGTAACCTTAGATGATACACAAGGAATTACGATTGAAAGTGATAGAGGAATCTATATAAAAGCCAAAGATATCATTGAGATCACAAGTGATGATTCAATTTATCTGGCAGCCAAAACTACACTTGAGGCTGCTCAGAATGTTACCAATAAATTAATCATGGAAAATAACGAAATGGTACTATCTGGTGGAAAGTTAAAAGTACAAGATCAGGCATAAGAGGGAGAACTAAGATGGGAGTCTATATAAAAAGAGCTGAATATGATGAAGTCAAGGCATACGCAGATGATATTGTGCAGCAACAGATTGAAAGGTGTATGAAGGAATTAAGTAACTACTTTGAAGAGGAAGATAAGGTGGATTATGAGATTGATGATTTCTGTCAGGTACTTGAGAAACTGTATCTTGAAGTGGAAAGCTTACAAGGGGAAGAAAGGAAAGGTGAAATCATAAGGATTGGCATCTACTATATGCAGTCCTATTGTGTTACCAATTCTCACCCATTTATAATCTATGCTTACGATGAAAAAGGCCCCCTTGATGTAAATCAATGTAGTTCAGATTGGGACTGTAATTGCGTCATGAAGTATTATGAACCTAATATGGCATACTTAGAAAAGCAAATTAAGAGTAAGTTCATTCAAGTGTCGGATGAGATTTGGCTTCGATTGAAAAGAGAGTACTTATTAGCGTATTGCATTATCGTACTGGATTACCTGCAGAATTTAGTAGAATTATTCTATAAGATTGATACCTATGAGAGAATTTGCGTAAGTAATCCAGTAACGATTACATTTGGTGAGTACCTGGAAGAGGGAGAAGTAGTTTATCAAATCACAGGTGAGGAATCTTTTTATTAAGGAATAATGATTTTGTTACAAAATCATTATTCAAGGGGGGAATATGAACTATCTTTTAATTAGAGATAATAAAAGATGCTGTAACAAGCCACAGTTTCTTAATTTATTTCAACAGTTCGATGAGCGTGCTTTGATGAAACAAGATTATTGGAAGATACCTTACCGCACCCTACTTGAGGTAAGCACGAATGAACAGCTTGATTTTGTTGATATTATTAACAATCCATTATTTTTATTATCAAAACTAACCATGAAGATAACCAGTATCTTTGAACCTAATCTAGAATGGAAGCAAATGATTGCTGTTGAGAGAAAACATGGAAAGGTGAATCAATATTTTCTTCCGCTACTTCCATGGGTGGATTGTTTGCATGAAAGCAGTGTGATTAACCAGGATCGAAGTAGGATATCGAACTGTTGCCTTATAAAAAGTAAAATTCCAGATAAAGCTATTTTTTATTTAGATGGGCTAAATACTAGAAATGTAATTCTAAGAGAAGATTTATTAGAAGGTCTGATGAAGTATAAGGTTTATGGAGTTTTGTATGAAAATGTTCGTCTAATATAAATGATAATAGGTAATTGCGAAACGCACCAATAAAAAGAGATTCTCGAGTATCATCTTTACATTTATTTGTTTCTTTTGATTTTCAAGGCTCACATCTAGAC
>JAEYWQ010000383.1 GCA_023428885.1 Bacillota bacterium | reverse complement strand
GAATATGGTGGAGATGAATATTGCCTTTGGCATGATTATGGAGATGCCTACATAGATGCATGCAAAAAGTTTCAGATAAGCCAAAAAGATAAAGAGATGTGGGTAAATAATCAAATGAACTAGATGTCCAACGAAAAGACATCTAGTTCTTTTTAGAATGTAATGCAAAGAACGGAAGTTAATGTATTATCCATTAATAATTGTTATATAATCCTCTAGTCTATCTGAATCGATATAGATATCAGGTGCAAGGTAAGAACCTACAAGATTCTGCTGTCGAACATTCCAATAAAAGTTTACCAGAACTAGTGCCAGCTTTCTTTCTTTATCTTCATAGGTTAACTGGCCTACTCCTTTTCCATAAGTATTTTGTCCGAGTACAGTTACGTTATTCAGATAGGTTTTCAAGCCTAATGTTAATAATTCAGAGGAACTAGCGGTATCTTCATCTACGAAGAGATACACTTCTTTAAACTTGATCTGTGATGCATCGGAATAATAATTATATGTATATCCATCTCTGTAAATCAAGGAACAGGTTACGCATTCTCCTAACAGTACGTCTAATATGTTTGTAGCTGCTTGAATCAAACCACCACCGTTACCACGTAAATCAATGGCTAAAATTTCATTTTGAGAATCCTTGATAGAATCAAGTATTTCGATAACTTTACTGTCTGTATTCATATTAAATTCATAGATTCGCAAGTAATTAAGATCGCCATAATCCTTATACTCAACGTCGTTCGTAGCCTCATGGGAGTATTCCTCATAATATTCATCAAATATCGTATAGGTAAAGATATCCTCTGTCTTTCTAATACTGTCAACTGCAGTTGCAATACTCAAGTTTGACATCGTATCTTTGTTAAATAATTGGTTCATGGTTTCATCGGATTTTGCATCTGCACTGTAATAAAGGTAGTTTTCTTTGATAAGATCTTTGATTTGTATGTTCAATCCTTTTTTCTTATCATTTAACAGTGACTTTGTGTTTTTTGCTGTTTGATTCTTAGAATCAATGCTGAGTGCTTCTTCGGTAAAAGTTTTTGCATTCTGTAAATCATTTAAGTAAAGATAGGCTTCTCCGATATAAGCAAGTAGTTGAACATTATCTGGACTTAACTCTAAAGCACGCTTATATGCAATGATAGCATTTTCGTAATCACCTAAAGCATAATAGTAATCCCCTATATAGAATGGAATATCAAAATTACTTTTGAACTTTTGTTCCGCTGCTAAGCCAAATTCTATGCCTCTTTGATATCTCTTTCCAAAGTATAAGGATTGTAGCATACCAATATGTGCATCTTCTGAATCTGGATTGATTTTAATGGCATCCTCAAAAAATGGTATGGATTCCATATAATAAGTGGAATCGTAATATGTGTAAGCTACATCAATGCAGAATTGCTCAGTTACCCGTCCAATGCCAGTGATATCCTTGTAAAAGTCATATAATCCTGTGAAATCTTCTAATGCAGCATAACAGTCGATCAACCAGCCATCAAGCTCTAGATTTTCCTGATATCGATTTTTGCTTGATAAAAAATGCTTTAGAGCAGTCTGATATTCTTCGTTCTTATAATAAAACTCACCAAGTTTTATTTGAGCGTTCACATGATCTTTGAATATGGATGCAAGTTCCTTATAATATTGCTCTAATTCATCATAGCTTTTTGATCTTTCATAGATAAGCCCTTTGGCAATATAAAAATCATAGTTATCCTCAAAGGAAAGAATCGACTCATCTGCTAATTTTAAAGCTTTATCTAAATGATTAAGATATAGGTTACAATAGATTAAATAATCGATTGCATCCCTGTCATCGGGTATTTGATCCAAATACTGATTGAATAATTCAAGTGCTCGTTCATATTCATTTTGATTGTAGTATAAGCTAGCCTTCCCGTAGATTGCATAGGAAAATTTAGAGTCATATTCAAGTGATAAATCATAATGCTTCATTGCCTCTTCATATTGTTCCAAAGCAACGTATGTATTCCCCATATTTGAGTGTTCTATAGCATCATTTGGTTCGATTGCTAAAGCCTTCTCTAAATAATATTTGCTTAAATCATACTTATCAAGTAAGCAGTAAGCATAACCAAGGTTATTATAGGAATTACTTAGTAAATTTCCTTTTATTATAGTTCCATTAATACCAAGCTCTTTGTATTCCTCTGCTTTTTTTAATGCTTTTTGAAAATACTCAATACCTTGTTCTACATTACCTTCATGCACTAAGTCCAGGCCTTTTTTGTTCCAATTATCAACAAGTTCTTTCCATATAATATTCTCTGATTTAGTATTTACCGTTTGATTAACTTGCCATAATCCAATCATTAGACCGATTACAAATATGACAGAGATAATAATTAATATTTTTTTCCAAATCTTCATTCTTTCCCCACCCTTATTATACTTTATCTTAATTATAACAGAATACATGTACTAAAAAAAGCTTTTACTCCTTAGCATTTTAGTTACTTAGTAAGAGTGATTTAGCCTCCCATGAAGGGAGAATATTGACAATAATTCACAGTTGACTTATAATCTATTATATTGACTCACAATTGTTTTCACTAAGATCTTCAAAAGCGATATTACAATGTAAAATCATAAGACAGGAGGAACATTATGAAAAAAATTCAACTATCAATTGATATATATGCTCCTCGTGAAGAGGTATGGGCTGCAATAATCAGCGATAAAAAGTATCGACTTTGGGCAGCAGCTTTCCATGAGGGTTCTTATTTTGAGGGCGGTTGGCAAAAAGGAGATAGCATCAAATTTTTAGGAACAGATGATGATGGACATCAACAGGGGATGGCTTCTGAGATTGCTGTAAGTGAGCATCTTAAGTATATTTCTATCAAGCACTTAGGCTTGGTGACTGATGATATAGTGGATTACACGAGTGATGAAGCTAAGAAATGGTCACAAATCTACGAAAATTATTATTTCGAAAAGCTTGGTGAACTTGTGACTCGGTTTAGAGTTGAGACAGAAGCAGATGAGGAGTACTATGAGTATTTCGTGGAATGCTGGAATGAAGCACTCATAAAACTTAAGGCTGTATGCGAAGAAAAGCAAGCCACCTTTGTATCGATTCAGATAGAAGCAGTTATAGAAGCACCACTTGATCGGGCTTGGTCTTATTGGACATCACCAGAGCATGTGATGAAGTGGAATTTTGCCTCAGAGGATTGGCATTGCACAAGGGCTAAGAATGACTTATTTGTCGGTGGACGATTTGTATATACAATGGCTGCTAAGGACGCTTCTATGTCCTTTGATTTTTCAGGTACATATACTGAGGTAATTATTGGCAAACGTATTGTAAATCAATTAGATGATGGACGGATGATGAACGTTTTCTTTGAAGCATTAGGACCTGATCAAACCCGGATTATTGAGGTATTTGAAGCGGAGGACGAGAATACTTTGGAACTTCAGCAAAGTGGTTGGCAGGCAATTTTAAATAATTTTAAATGTGCAGTGGAAAACTATAATTAATTATTTCCTCGAGTTAACATTTGGTATATAGCTGGTAGAATCTGATGTGATTAGTTTCTATCAGCTATTTTTTTTATGATATATACGAGTAGAGACAACAGGTTTCAGAACTTGATGCAATTGCCATGGGGGTAAACAGCCTATATATAAACAAGCAAACAGCCCTGATATGTCTTTTTGACGTTTTTTTAACACCAGTGGCTCGAAAGTAGACTTTCTATCCTGTGGAACCTGGATGTGCATTGGCGACGATGCAATAATATACAGACTTGAGGAGTGGTTATTATGGTTTTATTAGAGATTTACAAGGAATATAATTTGGTTAACGATCAAACGAAAGTAGAACCTAATTATGACTTAAGCAATCGTGAGACCTCAATTAGTATCTTAATTGATCTCTATGGAAACCTGATTATGCTTGGAGTGGTTGATAATAATTATATTCATTGGGCTTCCCTCACAAAAACTGAGGATAAGTACTTGAATGAAATCATCTTTAATCATCTTGCCAATGATAAATATGACAAGGTTTCCTACTGCTATAAGGCGTTTAGAGAGAAGGGGATTGAATATGAGGATCTAAAACATTGGTATAACGCATCACTAATTCGAGATAGCAGATATAATATGGCTTGGGAAACACCATTTGGACATTATTATGCTTCTAATCAGATAGAGAATAATGGTAAATTCTTTGCCAATAATGTAAGTCATTTTTTAGCTTCCTTACAGGAACGATGTGATTTTAGGGAGTGCAATGGAGAGTACATAAAGGTTTTGGAATATTACTGCAATGTGTTATTAAATAATCAAATGGATACTAACTATGCAAACTATTGCATGGTAAAACCAATAGAAGAAATTTTACTGAAAGAGGATTACTTAAGGGTATCGAAAAATTCTGAGATTAGAGAATTATATATTCAATGCATGGATTTAATCAGCAATCTGTACAATCGATATATGACTGTTGTTCGATAAGAACCGTAGGTAAGAATGGAGATATTAAGGATGAACAAAGCCAATGTTGAATAACAGAACGTCTGATTATATATCCGTGATCTGATAGCGAAATGGAGAATCTGATTG
>JAEYWQ010000364.1 GCA_023428885.1 Bacillota bacterium | reverse complement strand
ATCTAAGGCAGAAATTGTTGATAGGTACTTATTACCGCTTGATAGAGTGACTGATCTTATTGCTATGCTAATTCAACAAGAGAGCGTAATCGAACATAATGGGTTATATTATCATACTAGCTTATATAATCGGGCAAGAGAAGAAACTATTAAGAGCAATCGACGTCAGGTTAAGACACTGCCGGCTAGTAGCTTTGCTGCCTTGTTAGCTAACCGTATCCATAAGAGTGGACCTGCCAAGGAGCAGTTAGAGGTAGCACTCAAAGCTTTATGTAAGGAGTCTTTTCAAGCGGCTTTATGGGAAAGTGTATTATTACCAGCGAGGGTTAAGGGCTACCGCTTGGAACACCTGGATACCATTCTTTCTTCAGGTAATTATTTTTGGAGACTTACTGCTTCAGGGAATGTAAGCTTTCATCAAGAGGAAGAGATCGATTGGGAAGCTGAGTTATCTGTCCATACAGAGCTAAATGAGAATGAGCAGATTATATATGATGCACTACTAAAACGTGGAGCTAGTTTTATGCAGAGACTTACTCCCCTCTTAGCTGGTGTTTCTCCTTATGAAACTATGTTAATGTTAGCTGAAAAGGAATTAATACAGGCGGATAGTTTTGTTCCAGTGAGACAATGGTTGAACAAGGATAAGTACGGAAATGTAAGACAAAGAGTGAATGCTCGAGTTACTGCACTAACCACTGGACGGTGGGAAGTAACGAGACCTCTTAAAATAGGTTCACTTGAACAGCAGATCGAAGATGTTTTTGACCGATACACAGTCTTAAGTCATGAAACAGCTGTAGGCTTACCATGGGGACAGGTCCTGGAAGTGTTACGTGTTCAAGAGTATCGAGGATTAGTACGCAGAGGTTATTTCATTTATGGAATGTCAGGAATTCAATTTGTTCGTGAGAAAGAATACTCACAGACCATGTTTGCTCTTGAGAATCCAGGAAATCATATGATCTGGTTGTCTGCGATTGATCCATATCAGGCCTATGGAAGATTCTTAGCTCATGAGGAAGGAGAATCCTTTGCCAGGGTTGCAGGAAGTTATGTTGCACTTCACCATGGAAGGCCAATCGCAGTGTTCGAGCGATCAGGTAAGACCTTACGTGTGTTTCAGGATGAGTTTTTGCTTGAAGCTTTACAGGTGTTTACACAGGAATTTGAACAAAAGAGTCTTTATCCAACGCTCAATAGAATTACGATAAAGCAATATCCTAAAGATGCACAAGAGCTATTAAAAGAGGCAGGCTTTCAAAAAGAGATTACGGACTTTGTATTGTATCGTAAATAAGGACTCAAAAAAGAGCTGCACGCCAGCGGTGTTCAACCTATGGTGCGGCAGCTCCTTATATAATTGTTTCTTTATTAGGCAACGTTAACATTAACAGCTTTGATCTTCCTGCTGTCTTTCGGGTCTCTTTCCGTATCGAAAGTTACTCTCTGTCCTTCTTCTAATGTCTTGAAACCATTAGTTACGATTGCTGAGAAATGTACGAATACATCATCTCCACCGTTATCGTTAGTGATAAAACCAAATCCTTTTTGCGAGTTAAACCATTTTACTGTACCATTGTTCATGAAAGGTACCTCCATCTATTATTTGAATCAATTTAAGCTAAAAAAAGACCACCATATGTAAACCATGAAACATGACTTACACACAAAGGTCAAAGTTTAATTCATATTGATTACTTTGCAATCATAGCACACAAACAATTATTTGTAAAGATTTATTTGTAAATATTATACAATTTAAGGAAACTAAGTCTATCTATACATAGTAAGAATCATGCTATCTGATAAAATAATTTTACCTATATTTCTACTTGATTATTTATAAGGAAAGCTTTAATATGATAATAGGAATTGTTACTACATAAATTTAAAATAAAGTGAGGCAGCTACAGACTCAATCCATAATTAATGAAGAATGCTATATAGATAAAGTATAAAGGAGAATGGTAGATATGGAGATTAAGATAAGGAAGCGTAATGGTACGTTGGAACCATTATATGTAGAGAAAACTAAGAGAATGATTGCATTTGCCTGCGAAGGTCTAGATGGCTGTGATCCAATTGAGCTTGAGCTGGATGCTCAGATTCAATACTTAGACGGGATGACAACGAAGGAAATTCAAAAAATGTTGATTCAAACAGCAATAGAGAAGGTAATTCATACTGGCCGTGACTCTCAAGGGAAGCAAGTTCGGGAGACTCAGATTAACTGGCAGTATGTTGCTGCTAGATTGTTTGTCTTTGATTTATATAAAGAAGCTGCCATTCAAAGAAAGTATCAACACTTTGGCTATGGCGATTTCTATGAGTTGGTGGATAAGTTAGTTAATTTGGGCTTGTATGGTGAATATCTTACCAGCGAATACACGAAGGAAGAGATTCAGGAGTTAGGAAAGTACATTAAACCTGAGAATGATTACTTATTTAATTATGATGGCATACGATTGTTGGCAGAACGCTATCTTATTAAGGGCTATCAAAAAGAAGTGCTTGAATTACCTCAGGAGAGATTTATGGCAATTGCCATGCATTTAGCGATTCCAGAGGGGCATAATAAAGTAGCTTATGCAAAACAATTCTATGACTTGTTTAGTTCATTATCTATGACAGTTGCTACTCCAACGCTTGCAAATGCTGGGACAAGCTTCTATCAATTGAGTAGCTGTTTTATCTCAGTAACAGGTGATAGCTTGTGGTCAATCTATGACGTGAATCAGAAGTTTTCTAGTGTAAGCAAGCACGGAGGTGCACTTGGTATCTATTTAGGTAAGATCCGCGCGTTAAATAGTGAAATTCGAAACGTTAAGAATGCTTCCGGTGGTGTTATTCCGTGGATCCGCTTATATAATGATACTGCAATTGCAGTAGATCAGCTGGGACGCCGTAAGGGTGGTGCGACGATTACCTTAGATATATGGCATGCTGATTTACATGAATTCCTGGAACTAAAAACGAATAATGGTGATGACCGTAGAAAGGCACATGATATCTTTACATCACTTAGTATACCAAACCTATTTATGGAGCGTTTAGAGCAAAGACAGGAATGGTCCTTGTTTGATCCTTATATGGTGAAAAAAATCATGGGATTTGCATTAGAAGACTGTTATGATGAAGTTGAGGATAAAGAATTTACAAGAAGATACCTAGCTTGTGAGGCAAATGATAAGCTTCCTAGAATTGCAGTTCCAGCACTAGATGTGCTAAAACGAATCATGAAAAGTGCGGTGGAAACAGGAACACCATTTATTTTCTTTAGAGATACTGTTAATCAGGCAAATCCAAATAAACATGCTGGAATGATTTATGCATCCAATCTGTGTCATGAGATTACTCAGAACATGAGTGAAAGTGAACTCTTGGAAGAAGTTATTCAGAAAGAATATGGAGAAACGATTGTTCAAACCAGAGTAAAAGCCGGAGATATGGTTACTTGTAATTTAAACTCCATTAACCTTGGGCGTGTAGAAAAAGAAGACTTGGCAGTGAATATTCCTCTTCAGATTCGAATGTTAGATAATGTTATTACCTTAAATCAAGTACCGGTTGCAGAGGCTAGGATTACTAGTGATAAGTATCGTGCAATAGGACTTGGAACCAGTGGATATCATCATTATCTTGCTAACCACGAAATCGCCTGGGAGTCAAAGGAACATTATGAGGCAGCAGATGAAATCTTTGAGGAGATTGCCTATCAATCCATCAAGGCATCCATGGAATTAGCAAAGGAGAAGGGAGCTTATCCTGCATTTGCTGGTTCTGAATGGGAGACAGGTGCTTACTTTGAACGAAGAGCTTATGTAAGCGAACGCTGGCTTAAGCTTCGCAATGATGTCAAGAAGTATGGTATGCGTAATGGCTATCTGATGGCTGTTGCTCCAACAGGAAGTACTTCTAATATTGCCAATACCTCAGCTGGTATCGATCCGATCTTTAAGCGCTATTTTATTGAAGAAAAGAAGGGGAGCTATATGCCAAAAACGGCCCCTGATCTAAATGATAAGAACTTTTGGTACTATAAAGAAGCTCATACCATTGATCAACAAAGCAGTATTAAAGCCTGTGCTATTCGTCAGCGACACATCGATCAATCGCAATCCTTTAACCTTTATATTACTCCAGAATTTAAAGCCAGTGAAATTTTAGCCTTATATCAGGAAGCTTGGAAACAAGGAGTAAAAACTATTTATTATGTCAGAAATCAATCACTTGAGATGGATGAGTGTACAAGTTGTAGT
>JAEYWQ010000328.1 GCA_023428885.1 Bacillota bacterium | reverse complement strand
ATTACATATAATGAGCAGAGTAGGGTATTTAAATTAGATACTAAAAATACAAGCTATATGCTAGGTATCGTCGATGATGAAAACTTTGTAGGACATATATATTATGGAAAGAAGGTAAAGGATGCTTCCTTAGCTTACCTAATGAGAACGCAAGAAGCACCCTTTGTTCCTTCCAAGAACAATCGTGATCGTTTATCCTTCTTGGATTCTTTTCCCATGGAATATCCAACCCATGGCATTGGAGATTTTCGGTCCACAGCCTTAGAGATTAAAAGCAATCGTGGACATAAGGCATGTTGCTTAGCGTATGTATCACATATTATCTATGAAGGAAAGCCAAAACTAAACGGTTTACCTGCAACCTTTGGTAAGGAAGATGATTGTACAACTTTAGAGTTAAACTGCGAAGATAAGTTGCTGGGATTACAAGTAACTTTGGTTTATACTGCATTTTCCAAAGTAGATGCTATCACCAGAAGTGTACGTATTACGAACAATTCCAGTGAATCCATTGCTTTAACGAAGGTATTATCAGCATCCTTTGATGTAGAAGATAGAAATTTCGAGATGATAAGCTTACACGGATCCTGGGCAAGAGAGCGTATGGTGGAACGTAGATCCATCGGTCATGGAACTCAGGGAGTTTCCTCTGCACGAGGAGAATCCAGCCACCAGGAACATCCATTTATAGCTATTGTGAATAAAACAACCACAGAGGATTCTGGTGAGGCATATGGTCTAAACTTTGTTTATTCCGGTAACTTCACAGCAATTGCAGAACGCAATCAATTTGATTTAATTCGTGTTGCTATGGGTATTAATCCAATTGATTTTGAATGGAACTTACACGAAGGCGATACCTTTACTGCACCAGAAGTTGTGATGGTTTATTCTTCTGAAGGTATTGGTCAGATGAGTAGAACCTTCCATGATTTATACCGTAATCATTTAATTCGTGGGGAATATAAAGATAAAAAACGTCCAATCTTGATTAACAATTGGGAAGCAACTTATTTTAATTTTACAACAGACAAGCTTTTAGACATTGCTCGTAATGCCTCCAAACTAGGTATTGAGATGCTAGTTATGGATGATGGCTGGTTTGGCAAGCGTAATTCAGACAATTGTGCACTGGGAGATTGGTTTGTAAATGAAGAAAAATTACCAGGTGGTTTAAAATACCTGGTAGATGAAGTGAATAAGCTTGGAATGAAGTTTGGTATCTGGATGGAACCTGAGATGATCTCACCAGATTCTGACCTTTATCGTGCACACCCAGACTGGGCAATTCAAGTTCCAGGTCGTGTGGCAGGCTTATGCCGTGAACAATATGTACTTGACTTATCTCGTAAAGAGATTCGTGATTATGTCTTTGAGATGATCCGTAACATATTAACCAGTGCCAATATAACTTATGTAAAATGGGATATGAATCGTCAGCTTGCTGACTTAGGTAGCTTTGCTCTGGATGCTAAGTCTCAAGGAGAATTGGTGCACCGTTATGTCCTTGGTTTGTATGAATTACAGGAACGCTTAGTCAGCGAATTCCCATATCTTTTACTAGAGAATTGTTCCGGTGGCGGAGCTAGATTTGATGCTGGTATGTTATATTATAGCCCTCAGATCTGGAGTTCGGATGATACTGATGCGATTGAGCGTCTTAAGATTCAACGTGGTACTGCTATGATCTATCCATTATCAGCTATGGGAGCCCATGTTAGTGATTGTCCAAATCATACTGTTGGAAGAAATACTCCATTCCAGACGAGAGGCTATGTTGCTCTAGCTGGAACCTTTGGTTATGAGTTGGATGTAACTAAGATTTCTAAGGAAGATCAGGAGATGATTCCAAAACAATGTGCGATGTATCATAAATACAATGATTTAGTAAGAACCGGTGATTATTATCGTATTGCTTCTGTAATGGACGATCCAAGCTTTGATTGCTTCATGGTTGTAGCTAAAGATAAATCGGAAGCTTTGGTTACATACATCCAGGTAATGGCTAGACCAAACTTTCATAGCAGAAGAGTATATCTTAGAGGTTTGGATCCGGATGCCAATTATCTATGGGAAGAAACCAAGGAAGTATATTCTGGAGCTGCTTATATGCATGCAGGTATTAATATCGGCGGTCTTTGGGGTGACTATCAGGGGAAATTAATTCATCTGATACGTCAGTAACCCTTATTAAGAGTAAACTTTAGGAAAAATCAAAATTCTATTAGAAAAAGTGTGGAAACAGAGATAAGTTTTCACACTTTTTTTCTTGCTTTTCATTAAAAATTACTCTTACAAAAAAAAGTTACTATTAAAAGTTAGTTTTTTTTGAAAGATCTTAATTATTTTTAATAAATCAATGAAATAGGCTTAAATACTGTATTTTGAGTAAAGTATTAGTAAACAGATGACTTAGTAAAACATCTACTTTTTTTATAAATGAAAAAAATACAGTACAAAGTAACAGTAATACTAAATCGACGGTTTAATATTACTCTTGCATTTTATATTGCTATCATGTATACTAAACCGGCATGAGTCGAAATGATAAATTTTTAAGATAATATTCAGAGAATATTCATGAAAATAAGATGAAAATTAGCTATATAATGCCATAGCTGTTCAGTACCTTCACAGTTACGGAAAGATGTTATTAATTTGGATGGATGGAAAGGATGGTACCTTCGATGAGAACATTAACACAGCAGGATACACCAATTCATAAAGCGTTGGAGGAGCAACGCCTGAATCGATTGGCGCATTTCGATGTTCCAGGACATAAGGGAGGCCGTGGAAATAAGGAATTAAAACATTTCCTTGGCGATACTACTCTTAGTTTAGATATGAATTCCATGAAACCATTGGATAATTTATGTCATCCGGTTTCTGTGATAAAAGAGGCTCAAGAATTATGTGCCCAGGCATTTGGGGCAGATGAAGCTTTCTTTATCGTGAATGGAACCACCGCTGCTGTGCAAGCTATGATCATGTCTGCTTGTAAGTCTGGGGATAAGGTAATTATGCCTCGTAACGTACACCGTAGCGCGATCAATGCTTTGGTTGTATGTGGAGCCTTACCAGTTTATATCAATCCGGGTACCAACAAAGAGCTGGGGATTCCACTTGGAATGTCAGTGGAAGATGTAAAAAAGGCAATCTTGGAAAACCCAGATGCGAAAGCTGTTTTAGTTAACAACCCGACTTATTATGGAATCTGCTCCAACTTGCGTGAAATCGTAAGAATAGCACATGAGAATGGCATGTTAGTCTTAGCAGATGAGGCACATGGAACACATTTTTATTTCCATGATGATTTACCAGTGTCTGCGATGGAGGCAGGTGCTGATATGTCAGCAGTAAGCATGCATAAGACAGGAGGATCTTTAACACAGAGCTCCATTCTTTTGACAAAGAATACCGTGAATGCAGATTATGTTCGCCAGGTGATAAACTTAACGCAGACAACCTCAGGATCCTATCTCTTACTGTCCTCCCTTGATATTGCTCGTAAAAATTTGAGCTTAAATGGAAAAAGTATGTTTGATAAAACCATTGATTTTGCGAATTATGCCAGAGAAGAAATCAATAAGCTGGGTGGATATTATGCTTTTGGTGAAGAATTAGTAAACGGTGATACTGTATATGCCTTCGATAAAACGAAACTATCCATTCATACCCGTAATATTGGTCTTGCTGGTATTGAAGTATACGATTTACTACGGGATGATTACGGAATTCAGATTGAGTTTGGTGACATTGGTAATATCTTAGCCATTATCTCCAGTGGAGATCGCAATTTAGAAATAGAACGTTTAATATCAGCCTTATCAGAAATAAAAAGATTACATGAAAAAGATAAAACAGGTCTGTTTGATCATGAATATATTAACCCTCAGATTGTCATGGGACCACAGGAAGCTTTTTATGGAACAAAGCGTCAGGTGCCAATCAATGAAAGTCAGGGAGCAATCTGCGGCGAGTTCGTTATGTGTTATCCACCTGGAATTCCAATTCTGGCTCCAGGAGAACGTATTACACAAGATATCTTAAAATACATTGCGTATGCTAAGGAAAAGGGATGTTTTATGACAGGTACGCAGGATATGACAATTGAAAATATTAACGTAGTAGAGGTAGTGTAATGGAGCTATGGTATACTGATCAACACACGAAGGATGTACGATTTTCCATGAAAAGCAAGAGAATGTTGGTAAGTCATGAGAGTGAATTTCAAAGGATTGATATCATAGAGACTTACGAATATGGAAGAGTTCTAGTTCTTGATGGAGAATTAATGATAACAGAAAAGGATGAATTTATCTATCATGAGATGATAACCCATGTACCAATGGCAGTACATCCGAACGTAAAGCGGGTACTGGTGATTGGAGCTGGAGATGGCGGAACCATCCGGGAATTATGCAAATATGAATCCATTGAGTCTATCGACATGGTTGAGGTGGATAAGGATATTGTAACCCTATGCAAAGAATACATGCCATTTACCGCATGTAAATTAACGGATGAACGTGTTCATATGTACTTTGAAGAAGGTTTACGCTTTGTCCGTGGAAAGCATGATGAATATGATTTGATTATTGTAGATTGTGCTGATCCCTTCGGGCCTTGTGAAGGCTTATTTACCAGAGAGTTTTACGGCAATTGCTTTAAGGCTCTGCATGAGGATGGTATCTTAATTAATCAGCATGAGAGTCCTTTCTATAATGAACATTCCAATAGTGTTCAGAAAGCTCACCGTAACATATCTTCTGTATTTCCATTAAGTACAGTCTACCAATGTCATATTCCTTCTTATCCGTCAGGCCATTGGTTGTTTGGATTTGCTAGTAAGAAATATGATCCGATTATGGATATTAAAGAAGATGAATGGAATGAATTAAAATTAAAAGTCAGATATTATAATACCGGCTTACACAAAGGGTGTTTTTACCTGCCAAACTATGTAAAGGAGTTATTAGGAACCCATGAATAAGAATGTTCATACGTTTATAGGTTGTGATAGTGAATACGAGGACAGCAACATCGTGATCTTTGGTGCCCCATATGATGGGACAACCTCCTACCGACCTGGAACCAGATTTGCCAGTGCTGCGATTCGTAACGAAAGTTATGGTATTGAGACTTATAGCTTATACCAAGATAAAGATTTATTAGATTATCAGATCTTTGATGCAGGAGACTTAGAGTTACCATTTGGTAATCCAGAAAAGCCGCTTGCTATGATTGAAAAGATGGAAGATACCATTCTTAGCGATGGAAAACTTCCACTAATGATAGGTGGAGAACATCTGGTAACCTTAGGAGCAGTTAGAAGTGCTATTCGTAAATATCCAGATCTTCATATCCTACACTTTGATGCCCATGCTGATCTGCGTAATGATTATCTAGGTGTTCGTTTGTCCCATTCTACCGTAATGAGACGTTGTCATGAATTACTTGGTGATGATAAGATCTTTCAATTTGGTATTCGAAGCGGGGATCGTGAAGAATTTCGATGGGGGAAAGATCATGTGACGACTTGCTACTTTAACTTCGACACCTTAGAAGAAGTAGTTGAGATGTTAAAGATTAAAGGAGTACCTGTATATCTAACTGTTGATCTTGATGTACTAGATCCAAGCCAGTTTCCAGGAACAGGAACACCAGAAGCTGGAGGTGTGAGCTTTACTGAGTTGCATGATGCCTTAAGTATGGCTACCCAGCTTAATATCGTAGCAGTAGATATGAATGAATTATCTCCAAACTTAGATGCAAGTGGAGCGTCTACAGCACTTGCTTGTAAACTATTACGTGAATTGATATTAATGTTGAGTTAAAAGTAAACTAATTATTGTAAACGATGAGCTTACAATTAGACTCAAAGTTTCAAATATTAATATGATTGAGAAAGATGAGGGCCTAAAAATATGGGAAGAGCTTTAATTATCGGTGCAGGTGGAGTTGCAAGTGTAGTAGTTCATAAGTGCTGCCAAAACTCTGAGGTGTTTGAAGAAATCTGTATTGCAAGTAGAACAAAATCAAAATGTGATGCATTAAAAGAAAAGTTACAGGGCGGTAAGACCAAAATCACAACTGCACAGGTAGACGCTGACAGTGTGGAAGAGTTAGTTGCCTTAATCAAGGATTATAAGCCAGATCTTGTTATCAATGTTGCATTACCATATCAGGATTTGACCATTATGGATGCTTGTTTAGAAACTAAGACAAACTACCTTGATACCGCTAATTATGAACCTCTTGATACTGCGAAATTTGAGTATTCCTGGCAGTGGGCATATCGTGAAAAATTTGAAAAGGCAGGTATCACAGCAGTCTTAGGCTGTGGGTTTGACCCAGGTGTTACTGGCGTATTCTCTGCATATGCAATGAAACATTATTTTGATGAAATTCATGAAATTGATATTCTAGATTGCAATGGTGGAGACCATGGATATCCTTTCGCTACAAACTTTAATCCAGAAATCAACATCCGTGAAGTTTCTGCAAAGGGAAGCTACTGGGAGAATGGCCAATGGGTAGAGACTGAGCCAATGGAAATCAAACGTGTTTATAATTTTGATGAAGTTGGTCCTAAGGATATGTATCTTCTACACCATGAAGAGCTAGAATCCTTAGCTTTAAATATCAAAGGAATTAAGAGAATTCGTTTTTTTATGACCTTTGGTGAGAGCTATTTACGTCACTTAAAGTGCCTTGAGAATGTAGGAATGACATCCATTGAACCAATTATGTTTGAAGGAAAAGAAATTGTTCCATTACAGTTCTTAAAAGCAGTATTACCTGATCCAGCTTCCTTAGGACCTAGAACCGTTGGTAAAACCAACATCGGTTGTATCTTCAAAGGGGTAAAAGATGGTAAGGAAGTTCACTATTATGTATACAATGTTTGCGATCACCAGGAATGCTATAAGGAAGTGGGATCTCAGGCAATCTCTTATACAACAGGTGTACCAGCCATGATTGGTGCCATGATGATGATGACTGGAAAATGGAGCAAAGCAGGTGTTTACAACGTAGAAGAATTCGATCCAGATCCATTCATGGATGCATTGAATCAATGGGGACTTCCTTGGAAAGAGACCTTTGAACCAACCTTAGTTGACTAGGACTTACATGACATAGATAAAGTATTCGACTTGCATGTGAGTTGAATCGTTAGAAAGAGGGATGACATGAACCCAGTTGATTATAATGATATAAAAGTCCCAACATATGCAGTCCCAACCCCTGCATATGTTGTGGATGAGCGATTATTAACCAAGAACCTTACCTTGATGAAGAATATCATGGATGAGACAGGAGCTAAGATTTTATTAGCTCAAAAAGGATTTTCTATGTATTACTTCTATCAGCTTATCGGTAAGTATCTAGCAGGAACCACAGCGAGTTCTTATCATGAAGCCCGTCTCGGAGCAGAGGAGATGGGGGGAGAGGTCCATATCTTTAACCCTGCCTTTACTGAGGAGGAATTCCCTAAGATCTTGGAACTTTGCGATCATATCGTGTTTAATACGCCAGCTCAGTTAAGAAAGTTTCAACCCTTGGTCAAGGAACATATGAAAAGCACAGGCCGTCAGATTAGTATTGGTCTTCGTATCAATCCAGAATATTCAGAGGTTGAGGTGGATATCTATAACCCTTGTTCAGAAAGCTCTCGATTAGGAACCGCCCTGTGTAATATTAGTAAAGAGGATTTTAACTTAGTAGACGGTTTGCATTTTCACACCATGTGTGAGCAAAACTCCGATACCCTAGAACGTACCCTTGACGTGGTGGAAGAAAAGTTTGGAACTTATCTACATCAGATGAAGTGGCTAAACTTTGGTGGTGGACATCATATTACTAGAAGCGACTATGATGTGGATAAGCTAATCACTTGCATCAATCGTATGAAGAATAAATATAAATTACAGATTTATCTGGAACCTGGAGAAGCCGTAGCGTTAAATACAGGATTCCTAGTAGCTAAGGTCTTAGATTTTAGCGGCTTGTACAATCAATGTGTGATTTTAGATACTTCAGCGGCCTGCCATATGCCAGATGTACTTGAGATGCCTTACCGACCAGAAATCATCGGAGCTGGGAAAGCGGGAGAAAAGAAATATACTTATCGTCTGGGAGGACCTACCTGTTTATCAGGGGATGTGATTGGAGAATACTCCTTTGACGAAGAGCTGACCATTGGACAAAAATTAGTATTTTGTGATATGGCTCACTATAGTATGGTAAAAAACAATACATTCAACGGTGTGAATCTACCATCCATTTATGCATATACCAAAGATGAAAAGCTTGTCTTGGTAAAGGAATTTGGATATGAGGATTTTAAACGCCGATTGTAATAAGTATATAAAAAGGAGCGATGTAGATTTTGAGTTTACCCTAAAAACTATATGGTTCCTTTTTTTACATCATAGAAAATTGCAAGAAATTTTCTATGATGTAAAGCACTTTGTGCCAAGATGCATACGACCGGATGTCGCAAAAACTGCGATACAGTGTTTTCCTTATAATCCATATCTATCTTTGATTTCTTGAGAACATCTGCATACACCATATACTTTAAGTGATTCCACGGTCTGTTCCAGCAAGTCAAGAGTAATATCTTTTGGCAATACGAATAAACCGATAACGATTATATTCTTTTTTACGTTCTCAGATTTCAGTCTTTCAAGTTCTTTCTTGGAAAATCCACCGATTCCAATGGATAGCTGAAAACCATGATTTTCCTTTTGTCTTACTAATTTTTTGGTGTCATCTTCATGCTTATCAAGTTGCTTCTTAATTGATGTTTTGATGAATTCTGTTCTGGATGCATAGTATCCTTCCTGGACTAATAAATCAATGTATCCAAGGTCTACAGTATTAATGTTTATCGTAATTTTCTCGGTGGTATCCTTCTTTGGCTCAGTCATCATTTCCCTCCTTGTCAATAATAATTTTGGAATATACTTCTATATTACCATCCGGTTGGATGGCTGTCAACTGGTAAGTAGTAAAAAAATGTATTAGCTTAAAATTACATTTTATACTACATCTTGATTTTTTATCAAATTGAGAACAATATGTAGTGGACTTGTTGCCCTTAATATGGTATACTTGCTTTCGTACATATCGGATGTGTAAGACTAACGCAAACGAATGAGGAGGAAAGGAAGATAGCTATGAAGGTAGTAAAAAGGGATGGAAGAGTAGTAGATTATGACAGAAGTAAGATAACACTTGCAATCAGAAAGGCTAACGAAGAGGTAGAAAAAAAGGAGCAAATTTCTGAAGTTAAGATTGAGGGGATCATTACTAGCATTGAGCTTATGAAAAAAGATACAATGCTGGTAGAAGAGATTCAGGACATCATAGAGCAAAAGCTCATGGCGGATGGAAAATTTATTCTCGCTAAAACATATATTATATATCGTTATACCAGAGAATTAGTTCGTAAATCGAATACCACAGACGAATCTATTATGAGCTTAATTCGTCATAACAACAAAGAAGTTATGGAAGAAAACTCTAACAAGAATGCGGTCATTGCATCTACTCAACGTGATTTGATTGCAGGAGAAGTTTCCAAAGATTTGACCAGACGTCTGCTATTGCCAGAAAAGATTAGCAAGGCTCATGATGAAGGTGTGTTACATTTTCATGATGCAGATTACTTTTTACAGTCCATCTTTAATTGCTGCTTAATTAACATCAAGGACATGTTAGAAAATGGTACCGTAATGAATGCAAAACTGATTGAAAGCCCAAAAAGCTTCCAGGTAGCATGTACGGTTATGACTCAGATTATTTCCGCAGTAGCAAGTAGCCAGTATGGCGGTCAATCGGTTGATGTTCGTCATCTTGGAAAGTACTTAAGAATTAGTGCGAATAAATATAGAAAGCGTTATGAAAGCTTATTTCAAGGACAAGCAAGCGCAGAAGTCATTGAACAGTTTGTTGAGGAACGGGTACGTGATGAGCTTACTTCTGGTGTGCAAACCATTCAATACCAAATCAATACCTTAATGACAACCAATGGTCAGTCTCCGTTCGTAACCTTGTTCTTAAATCTAGACAAAGACGATGAGTATCTGCCAGAGAATGCTAGAATTGTGGAAGAGATCTTACGTCAAAGATTACAGGGAATTAAGAACGAAAAGGGTGTTTATATTACTCCTGCTTTCCCAAAACTAATCTATGTGTTGGACGAACATAACTGTTTACAGGGTGGGAAATATGACTATATTACGAAATTAGCGGTACAGTGTTCTGCGAAACGTTTATATCCAGATTACATCTCTGCAAAGAAGATGAGAGAAACCTACGAAGGAAATGTATTCAGTTGTATGGGTTGTCGAAGCTTTTTATCTCCATGGAAGGATGAGAATGGGAATTATAAGTTTGAAGGACGCTTCAACCAAGGTGTTGTCAGCTTAAACCTACCTCAAATTGCTATCCTGGCTCAAGGAAACGAAGAAGTGTTCTGGCAGTTGCTAGAAGAACGTTTGGCTCTTTGCTTTGAAGCTTTAATGTGTAGACATACAGCCCTAGAGGGAACCTTATCAGATGTAAGTCCAATTCACTGGCAGTACGGTGCGATTGCACGTTTGAAAAAAGGTGAAACCATTGATAAGTTATTACATGGTGGTTATTCAACCATCTCCTTAGGCTATATCGGTGTTTATGAAATGACAAAGCTGATGAAGGGTGTTAGTCATACCAGCGAAGAAGGTTTAGATTTTGCCCTTCGTGTCATGAAACGGCTTCGTAAAGCAGCAGATACCTGGAAAGAAGAGACGGGAATTGGCTTCGGTCTATATGGAACTCCAGCTGAGTCCTTGTGCTATCGTTTCGCAAGAATTGACAAGGAACGTTTTGGCGATATTCCAGATGTTACAGACAAAGGATATTATACCAACTCCTACCACGTAGATGTTCGTGAGAATATCGATGTATTCTCCAAATTCACCTTTGAGAGTCAGTTCCAGAAGATTTCCACTGGAGGTGCAATCTCTTACGTGGAGATACCAAATATGCGTCACAACTTAGAAGCTTTAGAAGAAATCGTGAAGTTTATCTATGATAACATACAATACGCAGAATTTAATACCAAGTCAGATTATTGTCATGAATGTGGCTTCGATGGTGAAATCATCATCAATGATGACTGTGAATGGGAGTGCCCAAATTGCGGTAATAAAGACCATTCTAAGATGAATGTAACCCGAAGAACCTGCGGTTATCTCGGAGAAAACTTCTGGAATTTAGGTAAGACCAAAGAAATTAACTCACGCGTTCTGCATATCTAAATAGGTATTTGGCGTATCAATAGGGGGATGTTGCAACATCCCTCTTTCTTATGTTAAAATGAGATTAAGCTAGGGAGGAAGGACCAATGAATTATGCAACAATAAAGCCGTTTGATGTAGCAAATGGACCAGGAGTACGTGTTTCTGTGTTTGTTAGTGGTTGTACCCATCATTGTAAGGGTTGCTTTAACCAGGAAGCCTGGGATTTCAACTATGGGTCGGAATTTACAAAGCAAACAATAGAAGAAATATTAAGATACTTAGAACCATCCCATATTAAGGGCTTATCCTTACTTGGCGGAGAACCGTTTGAATATAGTAATCAGCAAGGTTTACTTTCATTGCTTCGAGAAGTGAAGAAAAGATTTCCACAAAAAGATATCTGGTGTTATACGGGTTACCGATATGATGATGATATCCTTGATCAAATGTGTAAAAGTCAAGAAGTTACCAGAGAGATGCTTTCTTATCTAGATGTCTTAGTGGATGGAAAGTTTATCTTAGAACTAAAGAATATAAATCTAAGATTTAAAGGTTCTGAAAATCAAAGAATCATTAAGGTAAAAGAATCCCTAGAAGCAAACAAAATAATTCTATGGGAAAATTAAACTAAAGTTAAGGAGGCTGCCATGAGGAAGATTTGGAATGGATTACGGTATGGTAATACGAAAACAAAGACCTATATCATTGGAGTACTCCTGTTAATATTATTTGGCAGCTATAGTGTGGGAGCGCTTATTGTAACGAAACTACCATTATGGGGAATGTCTGCTGCATTTTCTTATTTGCTTGCAATTATTTTGATGCAATCAGTATCCTTTCATAAGGTAGGAGAGATAATAGAAAAAGAAAAAAAGAGTAAACAAGAGAAGAAACTAAAAAAAGAGTCAGTCTTTACACAAGAGATTCTAGCTAACAAGGATACTGAAATAGAAGAAGAGACCATCGAAGATCCAGATGCTGTTTTGGAGCAGTATGATGAAAAGAAGATCAAAGGGGTATTCGTAAAATATAAGGTAAATAAAGATCACTATCCAATTATGATAGATTCTTGTGCAAGGTTCAAGATCTATCAATGTCCTGCTTATGCATGGGTTGAGAAAAGAAGCCTAAATCTTTTATTATTTGAAAAGGAAGCTCGAAAGGTTGAGATTTCGTTAGATGGATTTCAGGAGCTTACCTACGAACGAGGGGTTGCTGTAAATACCAATCTGGATTACAAAACATTCTCAAAACCTTCCTTTCTTAACTTGATTTTTTCAGCATACCTGCCAACCGTCTATGAGGATACCATCGCGGGGAGAAGAAGTCTTCGCAAGAATCTCTACGTTATCGGAACAGATCTTAAGGTTACAAATACATCGGCAGCAACGATCATGAAATTGTTGTCCATGAACCTATCCGTTAGAAAGCAGATTCGGGATGTAAACTATCAGAATCCTTATTTCGAAGCGGCTTATGCGCTGAATGTCTTGTTGAAAGACAATGTGATCTCGGTGAACGAATTTAAGACAAAAATGAAAGATATACTGCAAAAATTAGCGGATGCCAAAATTAGCAATCAAGAGTTTATGGAATATATGAATCAGCTAATCCAGGGAAGGCTAATAACGAAAGAGTATGCACAATACTATATCGAACGAGCACCAAAGTAGATCATGGGCTGAGTAAGGCTGAACTGTTATAAAGAAAGGCATGGTTAGTTATGGAGGATAGAGAAGTAAGAAATGGTGATTTGTTTCAGCATTTTAAGGGAATGTTATATCAGATTGTAGGTATTGCAAAACATTCTGAGACCAGAGAATTAATGGTGGTCTATCAAGCGTTGTATGGGGATTATTCTATGTATGTAAGACCTCTTACTATGTTTTTAAGTGAAGTAGATAAGGAAAAATATCCTCATGTAACTTGTAAATATCGTTTTACAAAGATTGATCGTAATCAATTGCTGGAACAATCTGCGCAAAACAAGCAAGCAAAAGAGGTTGTTACTAAGACAGCAGAACTAAAAAAGCTAGAAACAAATGCTGCAGAGCTTAATGTAGCTAAGGTGCAGGAAACTAAGGTTACAGCTCTAGTAGCTTCTGAGATAAACCTTGAGGAAGGTGGAGTGAACCCTGACTTGATGGATTTTTTGGATGCGAAGGACTGTGGCGAGAAATTAGAGGTGCTCTATAACATTCGAAAAAAAATTGATGATCGAATTATGAGTGATATTGAAATGTCATTGGACTTACCAGTAGGATCAGGACCAGTGGAGCCACGAATTCAAATAGTTCGTGATAACCTTCTAGCGATGTCAAGATATGAGGGGCGAAGATTACGATAAATATATAAAAAGTTATCAGAATTTGTAAAATAATCATTGTAAAGAACAGCTCATAAATAACATTAATAGTGCTTATAAATCCAGTGTTTATCAGTGTTTGAGCAAGAATTAATACACGAAAAGAAGATTTAAAATCTATCATTTTTTGTACATTAAAGCGAAAATTTTTACAGTGCTAAAAATTGCTTGCCATATTTTTTGGCTAGGATATAATTAAGTTGCAGTGTAAAATACATTGCCGAAGCATTAGTTAGTTCGCTGTATGCACAAGGAGGATAAATTAGCATGAAAAAGTTAGATCAACTTTATGAAGGTAAAGCCAAGAAAGTGTACAAAACTGACGTTGAGGATGTGTTAATCGTAGATTATAAGGACGATGCAACAGCATTCAATGGAGAAAAAAAGGGAACTATCGTAGGTAAGGGTGTTATTAATAATAAGATGTCTAACTACGTTATGCAACTTCTTGAAAAGGAAGGAGTTCCTACACACTATATAGAAGAATTAAGTGACAGAGAAACAGCTGTGAAGAAGGTGGAGATTGTACCACTGGAAGTTATCGTACGTAATGTTGCTGCAGGTAGTTTTTCTAAGAAACTTGGTATTGAAGAAGGCAAAAAGCTATTATGTCCTACCTTGGAGTTTTCCTATAAAGATGATGCACTTGGTGATCCGATGATCAACTCTTCTTATGCATTAGCACTTGGTGTTGCAACGAAAGAAGAAATTGATACGATTTCTAAGTATGCATATAAAGTAAATGAAGTATTGATAACATATTTTGCAAGCATTGGTATTGAATTAATAGATTTCAAAATAGAGTTTGGCAGATTCCATGGACAGATCATCTTAGCAGATGAGATTTCACCAGATACCTGCCGTTTGTGGGACAGCCTTACCCGCGAGAAGTTAGATAAAGATCGCTTCCGCCGCGATATGGGTAATGTGGAAGATGCATATCAAGAGGTATTTGCACGTCTCGGTATCAAATAATTAAGCAGGATGACAGGGTAAGTGGATGTACTTTGATGGTACTTCCACTTTTCTAGCTAGTAACTAGATTGTTGCAATTAGTCCTACTATGAGACGAAAGCAATTGTAACTAAAACCACAGCAATAGAAAGGAAATCGCTATGGAAAATATGGTCAGTGAATTCATATCTGACGAGATCCATGAAGAGTGTGGAGTCTTTGGAATCTATGATTTAGATGGGAAGGATGTTGCTTCCTCCATTTTTTATGGATTATTTGCACTGCAACACAGAGGACAAGAGAGCTGTGGTATCGCTGTGAGTGATACGAAAGGGCCAAAAGGTATTGTACAATCTGTCAAAGGTATGGGACTTGTGAATGAAGTGTTTACCACCGATGGGATCGATTCCTTAAAGGGGGATATAGGTGTTGGCCATGTTCGTTATTCTACAGCTGGTGCCAGCAATATCGCTAATACACAGCCTTTGGTTTTAAATTATGTTAAGGGAACCTTAGCATTAGCTCATAATGGTAATCTGGTCAATGCCTTAGAACTTCGCGAGGAACTTGCATATACTGGTGCAATCTTTCAAACAACGATTGATTCTGAGGTAATTGCTTATCATATTGCGAGAGAACGTTTAAATACGCCAAGTGTAGAAGAAGCAGTAAAGAAAGCTATGCTGAAAATCAAAGGAGCTTACTCTTTAATTGTGATGAGCCCTCGTAAATTAATCGGTGTGAGAGACCCATTTGGTTTCCGCCCATTATGTCTTGGAAAGCGCGATAACGCTTATGTGTTAGCATCGGAGTCCAGTGCACTAGATGCAGTGGATGCTAGCTTCGTGCGTGATATACTACCTGGTGAAATTGTTACGATCACAAGAGATGGCGTTTTTTCTGACACTTCTATGTGCCAGGAGAAAAAAGCCAAGTGCATCTTTGAATACATTTATTTTGCAAGACCAGATAGCTTTATGGACAATGTTCATGTATATAACTCAAGAATTATGGCTGGCCGTATCTTAGCACAGACACATCCGGTAGAAGCTGATATCGTAGTTGGTGTTCCGGAATCTGGTAATGTTGCAGCCATGGGATATGCACTGGAATCAGGAATTCCATATGGTATGGCCTTCGTTAAGAATAGCTATGTAGGAAGAACCTTCATTAAACCAAAACAAGCCGTGCGCGAATCTAGTGTTCGTATTAAACTGAATGTATTATCAGAAGCGGTCAAGGGAAAAAGAGTAGTAATGATTGATGATTCCATCGTTCGTGGTACGACCACACTTCGAATTGTGGGTATGTTAAGAGCAGCAGGAGCAACTGAAGTTCATGTTAGAATCAGTTCGCCACCATTCTTACACCCTTGTTATTTTGGCACCGATGTACCAAGTGACGATCAACTAATTGCTCATAACAATACGGTAGAACAAATCTGTGAGATAATTGGTGCGGACTCGTTAGGTTACTTAGGTGTGGAACGTCTTAACGAATTAATTGATGGAGATCACGGTTATTGTGATGCCTGCTTTACTGGAAATTATCCGATTGATCCACCGGTTGATGATATTCGTGGAGAACATGAAGAGTAAGAGAACTTAAGAAGGGCGGTTTATTAGATGAGTGAAAACAAGTATATGAGTCCATTGTCAGAGAGATATGCCAGTGAGGAGATGCAGTATCTCTTTTCACCTGACATGAAATTTCATACCTGGAGGAAACTTTGGGTTGCATTAGCAGAGAGTGAACATGAATTGGGATTACCTGTGACAAAAGAACAGGTAGAAGAATTAAAAAGATTTCAGGATGATATCAATTATGAGGTTGCCAAAGAGAGAGAGCGTTTGGTACGTCATGATGTTATGTCACATGTATATGCCTATGGAGTTCAATGCCCAACAGCCAAAGGAATTATCCACTTGGGAGCAACCTCTTGTTATGTAGGGGATAATACTGATATTATTATAATGACAGAAGCTTTGAAGTTAGTTAAGAAAAAATTAGTCAATGTAATTGATGAATTAGCAAAGTTTGCTTTTAAATATAGGGATTTACCTACGTTAGCGTTTACTCATTTTCAACCAGCTCAGCCAACCACAGTAGGGAAAAGAGCTACCTTATGGATTCAGGAATTAGTACTTGACTTAGAAGACTTAGAGCATGCACTTGATTGTATGAAGTTATTAGGTTCAAAGGGGACGACTGGTACTCAGGCAAGCTTTTTAGAGTTATTTGATGGGGACCATGAAAAGATTAAAGAGTTGGATCGATTAATTGCAAAGAAGATGGGATTTGAAGCTTGTTTTGCTGTATCCGGTCAGACCTATTCTAGAAAAGTTGACACCAGAGTGCTTAATGTGCTTGCAGGTATCGCTGCAAGTGCGCATAAATTCAGCAACGACATTCGTTTGCTTCAACATTTAAAGGAGATTGAAGAACCTTTCGAGAAGAATCAGATTGGTTCCTCTGCCATGGCTTACAAGAGAAATCCTATGAGAAGTGAAAGAATTGCATCCCTTGCACGTTATGTTATGGTAGATGCCTTAAATCCAGCCATCACTTCCGCAACTCAATGGTTTGAAAGAACCCTTGATGACTCTGCGAATAAAAGACTTAGTATTCCAGAAGGCTTCCTTGCAATTGATGGAATCTTAGATTTATATTTGAATGTGGTAGATGGTCTTGTAGTTTATCCAAAAGTGATTGAGAAACGTCTGATGGCAGAGCTACCATTCATGGCAACAGAAAACATTATGATGGATGCCGTGAAACGTGGTGGTGATCGTCAAGAACTTCACGAAAAAATCCGTGAACTTAGCATGGAAGCAGGTCGTAATGTGAAGGAAAAGGGCTTGGATAATAACTTATTAGAATTAATCGCAAAGGATCCTGCTTTTAATATGTCCTATGAAGAATTACTAAAAACTATGGATCCAAGCAAGTACACTGGACGTTCCAAGGAACAGACAGAAGAGTTTATAAAAGAGCTAGTTCAACCAATCTTAGAAGCGAATAAAGACTTGCTTGGACTAAAAGCAGAAATAAAAGTTTGATGAAAATCTAGATTTTTTTGGAATACACCACCTAATAGATGCATATACTAAGCTATTGGGTGGTGATTTTTTATGCGTATGAGAATATTCACAAACGAGGTTCTAAAGGAAGAGGATCTAGATTACACAAGATGGGAAACATTCAATGGAGATTATGTGAATGTTTCGGATGTTGGAAGTACTTATATTGAACGATGTTTGGATACCTTAGCAATGTTCACGGAACGTTATCCAAACCATCCAAATTACTCTATCTGGATGCGATACATTAGGATTTTTGAACAAGAATTATTTAGCCGTGACACGCACTCTATATCTAATATGCTTGCATAATCATTCTTGAAGCTAGTGCTAAGTTTAAATTTTACTTTGTGAGTAGTTCTTACTCACGAGTTATATATAAATAGTGTGTGTGAAGAGAACGGACAAGGTCTATGACTATAGCGATTGGGATTTACATAACATAACACAAATTTACTATAGCTTGCAGTTTCCTGAAATTTACGATATATTGATTTTATGGTAATGATTCATCACTAGAGTTACATGTGATAGATAGGGAAACTGTAGCGAATTACTTCCTATCTTTGGGAAAGAAAGAGGAGACATTCTAGATGAATGTGAATTTAGAATACTATAAGATATTTTATTATGTGGCTAAACATAAGAGTATTACGGCTGCGGCAGTGGAATTATGCATTTCGCAACCTGCAGTAAGTCAGGCTGTTAAGATGCTTGAGACTAGTTTAGAGTGTCAGTTATTTATCCGTATGGCAAAAGGGGTGGTATTAACCCAAGAAGGAGAAGGACTTTATTCCTATGTTAAGTCTGGTTACGAATCAATCTTGCAGGGAGAAGCGACAGTTCATCGAATGCATAATCTGGATGCTGGAGAGATTCGAATTGGTGCGTCAGATATGACACTACAATTTTATCTATTACCTTATTTGGAGCAATTTCATGAATTATATCCAAAGATTAAGGTGATTGTAACCAATGGGCCTACACCTGAGACCTTAACCTACCTGCATGAGGGGAAGATTGATTTCGGAGTTGTGAGCGAGCCATTTACAGGAGGAAGTAATGATTTAGTAACACAGGTCAAGGAGATTCAGGATACCTTTGTAGCTGGACGACGATTCTGGGAATTAAAGCATCATCAATTATCCTTACAGGAGTTAGAAAGCCTACCGATTATCTGCTTGGAGAACAATACCAGTACGAGAGCTTATATGAATCAATTCCTGTTAGGACAGGGAATAACGCTGTTACCAGAATTTGAACTAGCTACAAGTGATATGATTGTCCAATTTGCTTTGCGAAGTCTAGGAGTTGGCATGGTTGTAAAACCGTTTGCACAAAGATATTTAGAAACTGGGGAATTATTTGAGTTACAGTTAAGATGTAAGATTCCTTCTAGGCATTTTTGCGTAATTGAAGAAGAAAGATACCCAAAGTCAGCTGCGGCGAAAAAGCTGCTGTCTATGCTAAAGCTTGGTTGAAAACAGGAATAATTTGCTGTATAATGTATAAGCATATTATCTATAAGAAGGTAATGTGTTGGAATGGAACAGTTGCATACTTGTTTTTGCTACGAAGATGTAAAGATGAGTAGTAACAATATTGGATCGATTTAATATCAAGATTGACTAGATAGAAAGGTAGAAGATATGATGGATGAAAAGAAAAAGAACGCAAAGAGCGATAAAAACGAGAAGGATTCACAAGTTTCCCAGCTAAAGAACAAGGAATCAAACAAGAATGCTTGGTTAAAGTATTCAGAACAACAGTTACAAGAAGTATATGCTTTAAATGATGATTACAAGAAGTTCATCTCGGATTGTAAGACAGAACGTGAATGCACTCTTTGGGTGATCGAGAAGGCAAAAGAGCAAGGCTATAAAAACCTGATGGAACAATCTAGCTTAAAGCCAGGAGATAAGGTTTATTACAATAATATGGATAAAGCAGTTGCTTTGTTTTTAATTGGTGATCAACCATTAGAACAGGGTATGAAGCTTCTAGGAGCACATTTAGATTCTCCAAGAATTGATCTAAAGCAGATTCCTCTTTATGAAGATACGGAGATGGCATTATTTGATACTCACTACTATGGTGGTATCAAGAAGTATCAGTGGGTAACTTTGCCATTGGCCATCCATGGTGTAGTAGTAAAGAAAGATGGAACAAAGATTTCTATCGTAATCGGTGAAGATGAGAACGATCCAGTAGTTGGTATCTCGGATCTCTTAGTTCATCTTGCAGCTGATCAGATGGGCAAGAAGGCTTCTGCGGTGATTGAAGGGGAGGACTTGAATGTCTTAATCGGAAGTCAGCCACTCAAAGGAGAAGAAAAGGAAGCTGTTAAGGCTAATATCTTAAAGCTGTTAAAAGATAAAGATGATTTTGAAGAAGCAGATTTTATCTCTGCCGAACTTGAAGTAGTACCAGCTGGAAAAGCACGTGATTTTGGTATTGATCGCAGTATGGTGATTGGTTATGGTCAAGATGACAGAGTGTGTTCCTTTGCTTCCATGCGTGCTTTGTTCGAATTAGAAAAGATTGATCGTACTGCAGTTTGCCTCTTAGTAGACAAGGAAGAAGTTGGTAGTATCGGTGCAACTGGTATGCACTCTAGATTCTTTGAGAATGCAGTTGCTGAATTAATGGATCGTTGCGGTGATTATTCTGAGCTTAAGCTTCGCCGCGCCTTAGCAAACTCTCACATGTTATCCTCTGATGTTAGTGCAGCATTTGATCCAAATTATCCAGCTGTTATGGAAAAGAAGAATTCAGCATACTTTGGTAAAGGCATTGTATTCAATAAGTATACAGGTGCTCGTGGTAAATCAGGATGTAATGATGCAAATCCTGAGTTTATTGCTAAGATTCGTAAAGCAATGGAGGATCATAATGTTTACTATCAAACTTCCGAGCTTGGTAAAGTAGATCAAGGTGGTGGTGGAACCATTGCTTACATCATGGCTCAGTATAATATGGAGGTTATTGATAGCGGTGTCGCTGTTCTTAATATGCACGCTCCATGGGAGATTACAAGCAAAGCTGATATCTATGAGGCTACTATGGGTTATCTTGCTTTCTTAAAGGAAATGTAAATGTTTCGGATATCAAAGCCCTAAGGATATGTCAATGAAGTGTTATGTTATGGGCTTTATAATACGTATCATTATTGATGAAGATACCAAGGAGTGTAAAGATGGAAAAAATAAGGATAAAGTATTTTACTGACGAGATAGAGAAGCTTAGATTCATTGATGGGAAGTCAGACTGGATTGATCTTAGAGCAGCCCAGGAGCTAGAATTAAAAAAAGATGAGTTTAAGCTAATCCCGCTTGGAGTTGCAATGCAGTTGCCAAGTGGTTATGAAGCTCATGTAGTACCAAGAAGTTCTACCTTTAAGAATTATGGTATCATTCAAACGAATTCCATGGGTATTATCGATGAGTCCTATTGTGGTGATAATGATCAATGGTTCTTCCCAGCTTATGCTTTAAGAGATACCGTGATTCATGTCAATGATCGTATCTGCCAATTTCGTATTGAGAAGAAGCAACCAGAGATTCTATTTGAAGAAGTGGAACAGTTAGGTAATGCAGACCGTGGAGGACATGGAAGCACTGGAAAACAATAATATAGTAATAGATACAGTTCAGCCTAAAAGCTGAACTGTAATCATTTGTGTGAAACAAGGAGTATTGACGCGAACACGGTTTATGAACACAAGGTCATAGAAGTGACTTGTAACATAATCACTACTTATGAGAAGCATAATGAATATTGATTTTACTTATGACGAAAACTAAGATATAATAAGGCTAAACGTGTTACTGTGAAGTGGCAAGGTCAAAGAGTAATACGAAATAATCTATAGGGCATGATAGAATGAACCCAAGGAGGAATATGTTATGGTAAAAGCAATTGTAGGTGCAAACTGGGGAGATGAAGGTAAAGGTAAGATTACCGATATGTTAGGGGAAGAGTCTGATATTATCGTTCGTTACCAAGGCGGAAGCAACGCTGGTCATACGATTATTAATAAGTATGGTAAATTTGCTCTTCATTTACTTCCATCTGGTGTATTTTATGATCACACAACATGTATTATTGGAAATGGAGTTGCATTAAATATACCATATCTATTCAAAGAGATTCAATCCATCGTGGAACGTAATGTTCCAATGCCAAAAATCTTAGTTTCTGATCGTGCACAGATTATGATGCCTTATCATATTCTATTTGATCAATATGAAGAAGAGCGTCTTGGTGGTAAGTCTTTTGGATCCACAAAGTCAGGTATTGCTCCATTTTACTCAGACAAATATGCTAAGATTGGATTCCAGGTATCTGAGTTATTCGATGATGAAGCATTAAAAGAAAAAGTAGAACGAGTATGTGAGATGAAAAACATCTTACTAGAGCATATGTACCATAAGCCGCTCATTGATCCAAAGGAATTATTAGCAACGTTAAAAGAATATAGAACAATGGTTGAACCATATGTGGCTGATGTATCTGCATATTTACATGATGCTATCAAAGCTGGTAAGAATATCTTATTAGAAGGTCAATTAGGAGCATTAAAGGATCCTGATTTCGGAATCTATCCTATGGTTACATCTTCTTCCACATTAGCAGCTTATGGTGCAATAGGAGCAGGTATCCCTCCTTACGAGATTAAAGATATTGTTACCGTAGTAAAAGCTTATTCCTCTGCTGTAGGAGCTGGGGAGTTCGTAAGTGAAATCTTTGGAGAAGAAGCAGATGAGCTTAGAAGACGTGGTGGTGATGGCGGTGAATACGGCGCAACTACAGGTCGTCCAAGACGTATGGGCTGGTTTGATGCGGTAGCTTCCCGTTATGGTTGTAGAATGCAAGGCGCAACTGAAGTTGCTTTAACTGTACTTGACGTTTTAGGCTATCTAGACGAATTACCAGTTTGTGTTGGCTATGAAATTGACGGTGTAGTAACCCGTGATTTCCCAACAACGGTTAAACTTGCCAAGGCAAAGCCAGTTTATGAGGTATTACCTGGCTGGAAAGCAGAGATTCGTGGAATTAAAAATTATGAAGATCTTCCAGAGAACTGTAGAAAGTACATTGAGTTTATTGAAAAGGAACTTGAGGTTCCAGTTACCCTAGTTTCTAATGGACCAGGAAGAGATGAAATTATTCGTAGAAATAAATAAATCATAAAAAAGGCTGTCTCATAATTATTTTATCAAGGCTGATGTGTTACTCACGTATACAGGTGAAAGTACAATTCTTGAATATGTAAGCCATAATCGAACATAAAATGATCGCTTATGGCCTTACATATTCTAAAATCGTTCTTTCAACAGTACACTAAGAGTAACACATCAGCCTTGACATAATTATGAGACAGCCTCTTTTATTCCGTCTCGGTAACTGTAATGTTTTCAAGAAATCCTTTGGAATAGTGTAATTGACCATCTTGTGTTATAAAACAAGCATAGGTATTCTCCAGGGAGTTAATTAACTCTAAGCCCTTTTCTAACCCTAGAGCAAAACAGCTTGTACTAAGGGAGTCACCATCTACAGAAGTATCTGAGATTATAGTTACACTAGTCAATTCATTGGCATAGGGATAACCAGTAAAAGGGTTTAGGATATGGTGGTATAATACGTCGCCTTCTTTAAAGTAACGTTCATAAATACCAGAAGAGACAACAGAAACATCGGATAGATCCATGATGGCAACCGTATCGCTACGGTCTTCGAAGGGCTTTTGTATCCCTATCTTAAAGTCCGATCCATCAGGTTTTTTACCGACACATAATACATTGCCTCCCAAATTGATGATTGCACTTTTCACATCGCGACTTAGCAGATATTCTTTGACCTTGTCTGCAATATAGCCTTTTGCAATAGCTCCTAAATCAAGGCCCATGTTTTCTTTTAATAAGGTAACCGTTGCTTCTTTGACAAGCAGATTCTGATAACCCACCCCTTTTAAGGCGTTTGTTAACTCTTCTTGACTTGGTAAACGTTGTTCGTCGGAGCCAAAATTCCAAAGGGAAGTTATTGGTTCTAGCGTGATATCAAATGCTCCTTGAGATAAATTACTATAATACAATCCTATATTTATAAGCTCCATTGTTTCCTTGGATAAATCTGTTACTGTGTCAGTGGAATGATTGATCTTGTAGATTTCACTGCTTGGAATGGTTCGGCTAAAGAGCTGTTCATAAGAATCAATCAGTTCAAAGCAATCATCGATGATGGTCTCATCCGTGCTATCATATAAGGTTATTGTAACGATTGTATTAAGCTGAAAATTACTTTTTGAGATTGGATTCTCTTGCTTACTACAGCCACTGAAGTTGATGCATAGAACAAATGATAAGAGTAAGAAAATACTTTTTTTACTAGTTTTAATAATATGATAAGAAATCATTTTGTAAGCTCCTTATGAATGTTGTTATGCTTAATCATAAGTGATGAATTATGGGGTGTCAAGGGATATGCCTTTGTGAATGGCCTTATATCAGGGGGATACTATTCGTACACAAAATGACAATATAACTACAAGTTATGAAACATTCAGAAAATGCAAGTATTAAGATATATTTGCTTGACAAACAATAGGTGTATTGCTACAATTATTATTAACGCAAAACTAGGAAAGGTCACGATAACGGATCTGGTAAAGGAGGATCATATGAGGAAGATGGTTTTATCTATTTTAGTTGATAATACTGCAGGTGTATTGAGCAGAGTATCAGGTTTATTCAGTAGAAGAGGTTACAATATTGATAGTTTGACTGTAGGTGAGACTGAGAATCCGGAATTATCCCGTATGACGGTTGTAGTGTATGGTGATGATCAGATCTTAGAGCAGATTCGTAATCAATTAAGTAAGCTAGAGGACGTTGTAGAAATTAAGGAATTACATAGTGAGGAATCTGTATGCAGAGAGCTTGTCTTAGTGAAAGTTCAGGTTAAGGATACTGATCGCCAAGCAGTGATTGCCGTAGCTGATATCTTTAGAGCTAAAATCGTTGACGTTGCGAAGGAATCCTTAATGATAGAATTAACTGGAAACCAAGCAAAGATTGACGCGTTCATTAAGCTATTAGACGGATTCAAGATTTTAGAAATGGTTCGTACTGGAATCACAGGCCTTAGCCGTGGTGGAACTGGAGATATTGCAGATTATCTTGAATAAGTAGGTTGTATGCTGGAATTACGTATTATATACGATTTGCAGTTAGAACATAGAGTTGAATTTTTATTTTTTAGGAGGACGAAACAATGGCAAAGATTTTTTACCAACAGGATTGCAATCTTTCTCTTTTAGAGGGAAAAACAGTAGCTGTCATCGGTTATGGTAGCCAAGGACATGCACACGCAAAGAATATGAAGGATTCTGGTGTTAATGTTATTATTGGTTTATATGAAGGCAGTAAATCATGGGCGAAAGCAGAGAAAGAAGGATTTCAAGTTTATACAGCGGCTGAAGCTGCGAAATTAGCTGATATCATCATGATTCTGATTAATGATGAGAAACAAGCTAAGATGTACAAAGAATCCATTGAGCCTAATTTAAAAGCAGGCAATATGTTAATGTTTGCACACGGTTTTGCAATTCATTTTGGTCAGATTATTCCTCCTAAGGATGTAGACGTAGTAATGATCGCTCCTAAAGGACCTGGTCATACCGTAAGAAGTCAGTACACAGAAGGTAAGGGTGTTCCTTGCTTAATCGCTGTACATCAAGATGCAACTGGTAAGGCTCATGATATGGGGCTTGCATATGCTTTAGCAATCGGTGGAGCAAGAGCTGGTGTTCTTGCGACTACATTTAGAGAAGAAACAGAAACAGATCTTTTTGGTGAGCAAGCAGTACTTTGTGGTGGTGTAACAGCTCTTATGAAATGTGGTTTTGAAGTTTTAGTTGAAGCTGGATATGAGCCAGAGAGTGCTTACTTTGAGTGTATCCATGAGATGAAATTAATCGTAGATTTAATTAACGAGAGTGGTTTCGCTGGTATGAGATACTCTATCTCTAACACAGCAGAATATGGTGATTATATTACTGGACCTAAGATTATCACAGAAGATACCAAGAATGCTATGCGTCAGGTTCTAAAGGATATTCAGGAAGGTGTATTCGCTCGTAACTGGCTACTTGAGAATGAGGTTGGTTGTCCGAACTTCAATGCAAAGAGAAGAATCGAATCTCAACATCAGCTTGAGAAGGTTGGAGAAGAGCTTCGTGGTCTGATGAGCTGGACTCAAAAGGGCAAATTAATTGAAAACTAATCCCTAGTCTAAAGGGGACAGATAATGAAGGAAGGGTGGTGTTAACACAAGCTTGTGTTAACACCACCCTTCCTTCATTATCTGTCCCCTTTGTTTTTGATTGTTTTTGAGTTACACAAATTACCCTCTGAAGTGATTTAGATAGCAAAGTAAGATTAGCTATCAAGATTTACAATATTAATTTCTACTAATTATGAAATTTGTTCAGTTAAAAGAATACTATAATAGTACATATTAGAAAATTAGGAGTTTTAACATGTATAACTTTAGAAATCCGCTTATACCTGGTCGTAATAACTTTAATCAAAGATCTAGGAATAATAACTGGAATCGTAATTCGAGGAATACCTGTCCTCCACCTTGTAGTAATACAAGTAGTAGCTGTAATCCTTGCTGCGACGATCAAAGATGTAATCCAAACCCTTGCTGTGACGATCAAAGATGCAATCCAAACCCTTGCTGTGACGATCAAAGATGTGATCCAAATCCTTGTTGTGACGATCATAGATGTGATCCGAATCCCTGTTGTAATCAGCATGTATGTCAGCCTTGTTATAATGAGGAGGACTACAAAGTTGATGTAATACATCAACTGTTTGAAGACTATAATCAGATTGAAAAAAAAGCAGATGCGCACTTTAATAATGCTCTTACCAATTTATGTGATGCAATCGAAGAAATAGAAAATGGTCTCAAGTGTAATAAAGAAGGGCTTGCAGTATGGGTTGAGATGGAATGTTGGCTAAAGCGATATTATGAGAGATTTGGAAAATATTGCGGTTGCATGGAGAAGATGCAGGAATTTAGAGAATTTGTTAAGAAAATGCTAATATTGGAGTGGGGAAGTTTGGAAACTGCAAAATTAGCTCATTCTCAGTTAGAAGAAAGTAGATGCTTGGATAAAGAGCTACATGGACTAAAGTGTGAGATTCATGACCGTTGTCTTCCGAGATGCTAGTGTGTAAGGGTAGATAAGATAGAACATCGACTAATTATAAATACACATTGTTAATTTTACCTTCCCATGCTAATCTAAAAGAGTTCTAGATCATAATACATTCACTTGAGTTTTACTATTGGAGGAAGAGATGTCGCGAAGTAAGGTAAAAGACATGACAAAGGGAAGTCCAACCAAGCTGATATTAAGCTTTTCATTACCAGTCTTGCTTGGCAATGTTGTCCAACAATTATATAGCATTGTAGATACTATAATTGTTGGACAATGTTTAGGAACGGATGCACTTGCAGCAGTAGGTACCACCGGACCTCTTAATTTTTTGATTCTTGGTTTTGTTATCGGAGTTACAGGTGGTATTGCAGTAATTGCAGCTCAGCGTTTTGGTGCAAAAGATGAAGACGGACTTAAGAAATCGGTTGCAATGTCAATTATGTTGAGCCTTGGG
>JAEYWQ010000324.1 GCA_023428885.1 Bacillota bacterium | reverse complement strand
ACGCTAGGTTCTATTAATGTTTGATTCTCTGGCTTTGCTTCTTCAATATAACTTTCATCTGCTTGTTTTGCTAAGGATTTGGATATCTCCATTATAATGATTTCTTCTCCATCTTCCGTAGCTTTCTCAATGTTTCTTGCAAATTCCTCCTCATCTATATGGCTCATTTCCCAATCAATATCATTTTCTTTTTCCATGTACACCTCTCATCTGCAAATATTAAACTTTAACCCCATTGTTCTTCATATTTTTCAGTTTGACAAACGTCTACTATGATTGAGCTAACTCATTAAATTAATTCAAGTATACCATAAAATCAAGGTTACTACTAGCAATAAATTTCCATCGAAATCTTTACAATTTTATAACAAAGTGTGCTAACGAGCTTTCCTTGTAATAACAAAAGTCGTAGAAACCCAAACTTTTCTAGGTTTCTACGACATCCATCTTTGTATCCAATAAGTTTTAGTTACCGACGGTTGGTGTTATTACTGACTCGTCTGTTGGTGTCGGTGTAGCTGGAGGCGGATCTAAGAAAATAAACTGATATAATTTATCAATATTTTCATCGAAATCAAGCAATAATACAAAGCCATGCTCATTTCTACCATCTGTATAGGTATCGTCCGCTGGTATACGGAATTCCTGAATCGTTCTAATATTCTTTTCAACAACCTGCTCTAACACATCTGAAATCTGAGATGAGGAAAGATTTGTTTTAATCATTGGCAAGATGTCATTCATAATTGAGAATAACTCTATAAAATTCTTTGATTTATACTTCTCAAAGATAGAATTCAGCAAACGACGTTGACGTACGGTACGGCCATAATCGTTGTTGGCTCCACCTAAGGTAACAACCTTACGAACACGGGCATAACCCAGAGCTTGGTTACCATTTAAAGTGTTCCAACCTGCAGTTACGTCACGGTATGCTGGGTTGGAAATGTAGTTGGTGGTATTTAAGTAGTTGGCTTCTGTTTTTCCCAATTCAATATCCACACCACCAAGCATATCAACGATTGCTTCAAAGGCTTCAAAATTAACAGAGGCCCAACCATCAATATGAATCTTAAAGTTAAGCTCCACGGTATCTACTAATAATTCTTCACCACCAAAAGCATAAGCAGCATTGATCTTATTGTTATCATGTCCTGGAATTTGTACATAACAGTCACGCATAATCGAAGTCAATTTAACCGTATTATCTTTGATATTAACCGATGCAATCATTATGGAATCGGTACGTCCACCACCACCGATTTCTTCAATTCCACAAAGTAGGAAGTTGGCAACATAATTCTCTCTTCGATACCTAGAATCCACAGCCTCATCTGGGTTAATATTAATGGTAGGTGTAACAAACAATTCATTCTGATCATTATCAGTGGCAGTATCATTATCCAGACGACTTGCTACATAGTTAGCACTCCAGTCATATAACAACTTTCTTCCTGGTTTTGTGCCAATAAAAAAAGCAATGATTAAGGAAAGGCATAATATTATGATGCCTGTAATCTTTATTCCCTTATATTTCATCTTCTTTTTTTCCTTATTTTCAGCCACTGGTTCTCCTCCATCGTTATCAAACGTACTTTCAGCGGTAAATCCAAGCTCGTCATTGACTTGTTCTTTTAAGGACTCACTTATATCTGCAAAGTAGTCATCCTCTAATTCAAAGTTATCAGCTATATCTATTTTGTGAAAAAAGTCATCTTCTGAGAACTTTTTACTATTATTGTCGTCACTCATGCAACCGCACTCTTCCTTCCTTACAATAAAACATCCCATATCATCTATTATAAACATCTTTTACTTCCATGTTTCGTGCCTACACAGTTATCTTACAGCGTCATAACAAAGCGTTTACACAACTAAAACATAATACGACATTTATAGAAAATTGTAAAGCCTTGATTTGCTTCAATTTCTTAATATTTTGTGAACTTATTATTACAATTTCGCCTTATAAAATTCGCCCTCTAATTGAATTGAATACATACTGACTCAATAATTATCGGGCGATTGTACTATTTGTATTTATTTTAAGGCTGCAAGTAACTTCTCTAAGAAAGTATAAACACGAATTGCTGAAAGTACGTTTAAACGTTCTTTCGGTGTATGGATATCTTTCATGTCAGGACCAATGGATACGATATCGATACCAGGAATCTTCTCTGAGATAATACCACATTCCAAACCAGCATGAATCGCAGTAACTTGTGGTTCATGACCATATTGCTCTTTAAACACTTCAATGAATATCTCTCTGAATTTGGAATCCTTCTTGAATTCCCAAGCAGGATACTCTCCATTGATTTCAAGATCAGCACCTAAGAAATCAAATAACATCTTTAAGCGATCTCTTAGATAATATTTATAAGAGCTAATAGAACTTCGTACGGAATAATGGAAGACTGCTGCATCACCAGTTGCATCAAAAATACCTAGATTTAATGAGCTTTCCACCAAGTCCTTAATATCAGAACTCATTACCTGAACGCCATTTGGCGCTTGTATCAGGGCAAATAACACCTTAGTAGTAGAGGTTGGATGAATTGCAGTCACCTGATTTGGTCCTAGGCTAGTAACCGTTAAATTAACCTTCGGCTCACTTGATCTTAATTCTTCTTGATACATCGTCTTCATTGCAGACAAGGCAGTCATCACAGCGTCAACCTCTTCAGTTTTCACTAAGATTTCACATTCTGCATAAAGAGGAATGGCATTGTCTTTATCTCCACCACTCATAGAAACTAATAAATAGGAAGCCGTCTCTTGTAAATTTACCAAAGTACGTGCTAACAATAAGGTTGCATTGGTACGTTGCTTATGAATCTCAGCACCAGAATGTCCTCCTTGCAAGCCGCTCACTATAATTTTTAATAAACTTCCCTCTGCCTCGATAGGTGCTAAAGGAATCTCTGCATAGAAACGAAGACCACCTGCACAGCTAACCAATACGGTTCCTTCGTCCTCAGAATCAATGTTAATCATATATTTTCCAGCAAGATTGGAGGCATCCAAAGCTTTTGCTCCATCCATACCAGTCTCTTCATCTGTTGTGATAACAACTTCTAGAGCTGGGTGAGAAATTGTATCATCTGCTAATAATGCCAAGGAATAAGCGATTGCGATTCCGTCATCTGCTCCCAAGGTAGTTTGATTTGCATGCAGCCATTCTCCATCCATCATAAGGTCAAGGCCTTCTTGCTCAAAGTCATGGGTGCATTCTTTTTCTTTCACACAGACCATATCCATATGCCCCTGTAAGATTACAGGAGTATGTGATTCATAGCCCTTGCTAGCTGGTTTCTTGATGATTACATTCAAGGCTTCATCTTGAATATAATCTAAGCCATGCTTCTTAGCAAACTCCACCAAATAATTACTGATCTTTAGGTTAGCACCAGAACCTCTTGGTACTTTTGATATTTCAAGGAAATATTCTAATACATTTTTATAATCGAAAGATTTAATTGTTTGTAATAAATCGCTCATAAAATCTCCATACCTTTCTAATATTAATTCTTAAAGCTATGAATTGGTGCTGGAATTCTTCCACCGCGATTTACAAAGGCATCGCAAGAAAAATTATTCACAGGCATAATAGGAGCATATCCTAATAATCCACCAAATTCCGCAGTATCACCTAATCCCTTGCCGATCACAGGAATAATACGAACCGCTGTGGTCTTCTGATTGATCATACCAATCGCCATCTCATCTGCAATAATACCAGAAATGGTAGTTGCCTTGGTATCACCTGGAATTGCAATCATATCAAGTCCAACGGAACATACACAAGTCATTGCCTCAAGTTTCTCTAAAGTTAAGCAGCCTGCTAAAACAGCATCAATCATTCCCTGATCTTCTGATACAGGAATGAAGGCACCGCTTAAACCTCCAACATAAGAAGATGCCATAACGCCACCTTTCTTTACTTGATCATTCAATAAAGCTAATGCAGCTGTGGTTCCTGGAGCTCCTGGATACTCTAAGCCAATTTCTTGTAGAATTTCAGCAACAGAATCGCCAACCGCTGGGGTTGGGGCC